>CAZJKS010000034.1:0-6252 GCA_964546695.1 uncultured Muribaculaceae bacterium
TTTTTATTGTACTCTATCAAAACTAGTAACAACTATCTTACTTCTATATTCTGTACCTTGAACAGAATTATCTGCATCATAATCTAACCACATCCATAAATTATAAGTAACTGTCTCATTAGGTTCTAAAGCATATTCACTAGTTATTACATAATCATCAATCTCATAACTACTTACTGTAACTACTCCACTATCATAACCACTATCACTAGTTAATTTCATCTTTAAATAACTATTATCTAAAGTATTACTACTATCTTCTTCAAGAGATATATGATAATAAGTAGTAATATTACCTGTATTAGTTATTGTAAAAGTATATGGCGTTGTTTTTAACCCTTGTAAATCAGACATAGGAGCAACATTTTCTAAATTAATATAATTACCTTCACTAAAATCAATACTTAAATCTCCTGCTGTTAAAGTTACTTTACTATCACTTTCTACAGTTACAGTAAGTAAAGCATAAGTAGTACCTGCTAAAGCTATCACACTTACTAATATCGTTACTACTACAATAATTATATACTTATTTCTAATCTTACTCATAACTATCCCCATCCCAAGTCTCATAATCATCTTCGCCACATACTAAATGAGCTTTATATAAATATTTACTATCACTAATTTTTTCTACTTCTACATAACTTAAATTTCTATCACAATCATTACCATTAATATCTTTTATCATATCAATATATCCTTCTAATACTAAAGCACTAAGTAATACTCTAGTATCATCACCAATATTACTAGGTAAATAAGATTTAAAATTACTAAAATACTCTTTACTAGCTTTTATCATCTCTTTTTCATATTTATTATAATATTCCATATCTTTAGAGTCAATTAATTTATTAATACTAATTAATACTATAAAGACTAATAAAAAGATAATTATAATTACTAATATTTTCTTTATAGTAATTTTACACCTCATCTTTTCCTTCTTCTATTAGCTTTAGAAGGTATAACTTTTTTCTCATCAAAATTAATTAAAATTATAGATATAATAGCTTCTATTAAAATTGTTGAAAAATATGTTCTCCAAAAAGTATCTACCATAATCATTCTACTAATAAACAACATACTAATTAAGTTATCTATTAACATTGCAAAGATATAAGTAGCAAGTATTGGTAATTTATTACCTTCAGTATTCATATAAAGATAATAATAAATTGTTAAGTTAACCATTTGACTAGCAAGATATGCAAATACTTCTCCTGTTACAGGAACATAATCTACATCATGTTGAGCGATTAATGATACTACTACAATAAATAATAACATCAAACAAGCTGAAAAGCTTATAGCATTCATCGTCTCTTTATAGCCATATTTCTTAGTTATTACATTTGCTACAAAATATCTAAATGGATAAGCAAATATAGCAAATGTAAGTGTTGACTTACCAAGATTAAAACTAAACTTACCTAATACCCAACCTAGTATCGCTATTGCTGTTAATAATAAGATAAACACCCAACTAGATATTTCTTCACGCTTTATTACCTCTTTTCTAGCACTCCCTCTTGGCATTATAAACTCCTCCTATTCTTATAGAAATACTATAACACAAAAAAAAGAAAAGTTAAAGTCCCTTTTCTTCTTATTTACAAGTATATCCTTCTTCTTCTGCAGCTTCTTTAACTTCATCATAAGTTGCACTACTACTAGCAATATCATCTAAACTATACTCTGATAAAGCATCTTCACTTGCTTTTTCTAAATCAATTTCTAAAGATATACTAAAAGTATAATTATCAGTATCATTTTCTGTAGTTAAAACTATTCCATCTTCTTCAGCATCTTCAAAAGCACTCTCTAGTATTGATACAAAAGTATCCCAATTATCAATAATTGTATCATCTGTCGCTTCATTATCAATACTCATCTTAACATATGTAACTTCATCATCAACAAAAGTAACAGTTATCTTTTGATTTGATGTAATACCACTACTTTCTTCACTATTAGTACAAGTTAATGTCTTCTCACTACTACATCCAGTTAAAAAGAATAATGACACTACTAAAACTCCAAGATATTTTACACCTCTCATTTTTCCACCTCCAATTATAGAATATTTCATGGTATATAAAAAAGCAAGAAAATTTTACTTTTATAATGTTAATTTTACATAAAAAGCTTAAGTAATAATGTTATACTTTTATTTTTTTAGAATAAATTTAATTAGGTGAGTCCTATGAAAAAAGTTTTATTATTAATTTTATTTCTTATCCCCATAAATGTCTCAGCATTAGAAAATAGTGCTAGTAGTAGTATAATTATAGATTTAGATAGTGGAAGAGTCTTATATGAAAATAATGCTGATGAAGTTAGATTAATAGCATCAATTACTAAAATAATGACTTGTATTATTGCTATAGAAGAAGGCAATCTAAATAAAGAAGTTACTGCTAATGAAGAGATACTAACTATGTATGGCACTAGTATTTATCTAGAACTAGGAGAAAAAATGAAATTAATAGATTTATTATATGGATTAATGTTAAGAAGTGGCAATGATGCTGCTGTTGTAATAGCTAAAGAAATCGCTGGAAGTGAAGAAAAATTTGTAGAAATGATGAATAACAAAGCTAAAGAATTAGGAATGACTAATACAAGTTTTAGTAATTCTCATGGTCTTGACGAAGAAACAAAGAACTACTCTACAGCAAGAGATATGGCTAAACTTTCAAAATATGCATATAAGAATAAGATTTATAGAAAAATAATTGGCACAGAAGAATATCGAGTACAAACAGACAATAAGAGTTATCTATGGTATAACAGAATGAAATTATTAAGTAATTATAAATATTGTACAGGTGGTAAAAATGGTTATACTCCTAGTGCTGGTAAAACTCTTGTTACGACTCATAAAAAAAATGATTTAAAAATAACTATTGTTACTTTAAATGATAATGATGAATATAATAATCACGAAAGATTAGCAGAATATGCTTTTAATACTTATAGTAATTATAATATTATTGATAAGAGTGATTTCAACATGACAATAAATAACAATAAATACTATGTAAATAAATCATTTACTTATCCTCTAACAGAAGAAGAAAAAGATAATGTTAAAGTTCTTGCAAGTATTGATGATGAGTTAAATAATGGTAAAGTTGGTAATATAACTATTAGTCTTAACAATAAAATACTAAAAAAAATACCTCTTTATATTAAAGAGAAAAAAGAAAAAGAAAACTTCTTTACTAAGTTGTTTTCCTAAGTCTAAAGAAATTAATAGAAGGTCTTGCATTAATTCTAACATCATAAGTATCAGTACCTATTCCTGATGTTATATAAAACTTCGTATTATTAATTTCATAGTATGAATTTATATAAACAGAAGCATAATCTTTATTTGCAAAGTTAATTAAATAAGGTATTCTTATCTCCCCTAAATGAGAATGTCCTGCTAAAGCTATATCAACATTATAAATATCAATAAAATCATCAATATAATCTGGTTTATGAAAAATAGCAATTGTATAAATACTCTCATCATAACTAGCAAAAGCTTCTTCAATATCAATTTCATTAGTATTTAATCCAACAATCATAATAGGATTATTACTCTCATTATATATAAGTTCACTACTATTATTTAATATTGTAAAACCACAATCTACTAAAATAGATATTGCTTCATCATTATCACTTTCCCCTAAAACAGCATATTTACCTAAAGTTGCATCTAATTTCTTTAATTGTTTTACTAATTTTTTTCTATTACTAGGACTTAATTCTTCATCAGTTAATAAATCTCCTGTAAATAATATAATATCAGGATTCCTTTTTGTAATAACTTTCACCACATCTTTTAGTAAATCATTATCACTATAATGTAAATCTCCAAACTGAATAATTTTAATACCACTAAATGATTCTGGTATTTTTTCATTTACAAGTGCTTCTTCATTAACTATTAAAGAAGTAGTTCCTATTTTTGTAATGTAAAGAAATGTTAAAAAAACAAGAAAAAATATTATGACAATAGTTAAAACTATTCTTTTAACAATCTTTTTAATATATTTAGCTTGTTTTTCTTTATCAATATCTTTTTGTTTATCTTTATTTAATTCAATTCTACTATTCATTATATATCCCTCTATAATAAGTATATAAGAAAATATATTTTTTTTAAAGTTTTTTCTAATTTTCTTTAGTACTCAAAATAGCCAAAAAAGCATCAGGTGGTACTTCGACACTACCTATTTGTTTCATTTTCTTCTTACCTTCTTTTTGTTTTTCTAAAAGTTTCTTTTTTCTAGTAATATCCCCTCCATAACACTTAGCAAGGACATCTTTTCTTAAAGCTTTTATATCACATCTAGCGATTACTTTATTACCTATACTAGCTTGTATAGGCACTTCAAACAATTGTCTAGGTATTACATCTTTAAGTCTATGAACTATTAATTTACCACGATTATAAGCAAAATCTTTATGAACTATAACACTTAAAGCATCTACTACTTCCCCATTTAATAGAATATCTAATTTTACTAAATCACTAATTTCATATCCTATTAGTTCATAATCAAAAGAAGCATAACCTTTAGTAATAGATTTTAATTTATCAAAAAAGTCATAAACAATTTCTGATAAAGGTAATTTATAAATAAGACAAACCCTAACATCATCTAAATAGCTCATATTAATAAAACTTCCTCTTTTATCTTGGCATAATTCCATTAAAGGACCAATATAATCTTTAGGAGTATAAATAGAAGTCTTAACAAAAGGTTCCTTTACTTCTTTTATTTTAACCTTAGGAGGCATTTTATTAGGAGCATCAACTTGAATAATATTACCATCAGTAAGAGTTACTTCATAAATAACAGAAGGTGTTGTAGCGATAACATCTATATTAAATTCACGTTTTATTCTCTCTATTGTTACTTCCATATGTAATAAACCTAAAAAACCAGTTCTAAAACCAAAGCCCAAAGCGACTGATGTTTCAGGTTCAAAAACAAGAGCAGCATCATTTAATTTTAATTTAGCTAAAGCTTCTCTTAACTCTTCAAACTGATTAGTCTCTATTGGATATAGACCACAGTAAACAACACTTTTTAATTTTTTGTATCCAGGTAGAGCTTCTACTTTATCTTTAGTAGAATTAAGAGTAATAGTATCTCCTACATGAACATCACTAATACTTTTAATAGAAGCATAAATATAACCAACTTCCCCTGTATTAAGAGAATTAACTTCTACTTCTTTAGGAGTATTTTTTAAAATAGATAAAACTTCATAACTAGCATTACTTTCTAGCATATAAATAGTATCTCCCTTTTTTAAACTACCATTAAAAATACGAACAGCACTTAAAACCCCTCTATAAGCATCATAGATACTATCAAAAATTAATGCTTGTAAAGATTTATTATTATCACCATTAGGAGAAGGTATTCTAGTAATAATAGCATTTAACAACTCTTTTATACCTTCACCAGTCTTAGCACTAGTTAAAATAATTTCTTCTTTACTAAAACCTAAATTAGTAAGTTCTAAAGTAACTTTAGAAATATCAGCACTAGGCAAATCTATTTTATTAATAACAGGAATAATAGTTAAATTATTATCAAGAGCAAGATATAGATTAGCAAGAGTTTGAGCCTCTATTCCCTGCGTAGCATCAACTACTAAAATAGCCCCTTCACAAGAAGCAAGAGAACGATTAACTTCATATGAGAAATCAACATGACCAGGAGTATCTATTAAATTTAATAAATATGTTTCCCTATTATATGAATAATTAATAGATACAGCATTTAATTTAATAGTAATACCACGTTCTCTTTCAATATCCATAGAATCTAATAACTGTTCTTTCATTTCCCTTTCTGTAACAGCCTTAGTTTCTTCTAATATTCTATCTGCTAAAGTACTTTTACCATGATCTATATGAGCGATTATGGAAAAATTACGAATATTTTCTTGTTTCATAGACAACACCTACCTAAAAATAATATAGTAACATAGTTACTATATCATATTTTTATTATTTTTTTAACTCTTGTATTTCCTTTTTAGATAAACCAGTTATTTTAATAATATCACTGATAGATAAATTTATATCAAGCATTTTTTGAATTAATTCTTGTTTCTCTTTTTCAAGAGTCTTCTCTTTTTCTTCAAGAGCCTTCTGTTTTTCGTCAAGAGCCATCTCTTCCTTTTCAAGAGATTTCTGCTTTTCTTCAAGAGACTTCTTTCCCTCTTCAAGAG
>CAZJKS010000034.1:6352-11076 GCA_964546695.1 uncultured Muribaculaceae bacterium
TCAAGAGCCTTATGTTTTTCATCAAGAGTCTTCTCTTCCTTTTCAAGAGATTTCTCTTTTTCATCTAAAACCTTTCCCTGTTCTCTAAGAATCTTAGTATTTTCTTCTATAAATTTCTTCCCTTCTTCAATTTTTACCAAATCATCTTTAACATATTGTTTGGCTTTCTGTCTCCATTCCCATTCTTTATGCTTTTCATAATCATATACACCTATTATTCCTATATCGCTTGATAATTTTTTTATCTCTTCTTTCGCTTCCATTAAACCTTCAACTCCTTCACTAATCTTTTCTATATCTTCTATTTTTGTTAAAGTTAGTAAAGTTATAGCCCTCTCAAACTCACTTAACTCATCATTATTATAATATTTTTCCAGGAATTTTAAAAGGTTTATATTGTATATTATAAGATTTTCTGAAAGTACAATTCCTCGTTCTTTATCCATCAATACAAATTTAATTATATTTCTATCATCGTATTGCCAATCTAAATCAAAGTTTATCTGAATACCTATATAATTATCATCATAACTTTCACCACTAAAATTTGCTTCTGTCTTTCCTTTTAAAATATAATCAATATTTCTATTTGTTAATCCTATATAATAACTAGCATTCATTTCTAAATTGACTACATTTTTTTCAACTCTAACGATTATATCAGTAACTTTCTTCTTTTCTTTAGCATTACTAACAGGTAAAAGTGTATTTTCTAAATGCATATTCTTACTTATTAAGTCTTTATCGATACCTAAAAAGTGTTCTAAGATAATAACTAAATATCTTGGGCTCTTCATAATCAAATTCTTAAAAACAACATCTTGAGTAGCAGGTAAAACTTCACCCTTTCTCATAAGTTCTTCTCTTAATTTTATTGCATTGTTTAAATTTATATTTTTTTCTAAAAATTCTTCACTATATCCAGTGTACATTACATTTTCTCCTTTCTTTATTACATACTTTCTAGAAAGTGATTACACTCTATCACATGAAAATAATTAAATCAAAAAGAGAAAATTACAAATTCGAGCTAAAAAAGAAGACAATTTTATCAAAAAATGCCTTTTTTTACTAAAAATCACTTCAAAATTCGCTTGAATTTTCAAAATTCATATAAATTTTATTTTTTTATGAAGATATCGCTTCATTTAACATATTAAAGAAAGCATTCATACCCTTATTGAAAGTTTCTTCTATTAAGTAAGATAAATCTAAACCCAATTCCGATACCTTATTATCATAATTTGCCTTATCGTTATTAAGATAATCTTTAATCGTAACATCATACCCTGCTTCGATATCTTCTTCATATTCCTTTATTTGTTCTTCACTTAACATATTTTCTTTATTTTTAGTATACTCACTATAACCACTTACTTGCATAAAATATAATACAAAGAAGAAAAATAATAATATTAAAATAATAAGTCTAGCTAAATTAGTTTTGGTCATTTTCTATCACCTCAGATAAAACTTCACTTAAAACTAAAAGTGTTTCATACACTTCATCTATTGTATTCTCAGGGCCACCAATTTCAATTAAAATTGTTCTATTAGAAAAATCTTGATTATAAACACCATTTACTCCTTCGCCCTCTTTTTCATATATTCCTTTTGATAGACCCGGAACTTTTTCATTTATCAAATCACTTATTTTTGTACTAAAATCTAAATTTTCTTCATAATTAGGATTTTCTAATCCCACTAAAAGCATTACCATAGCATAATTTTTATCATCATAAGTCAAAGTAGTTTTACTATAAGATAGCGAATCTCTATGTAAATCTATAAAATATTTTAAACTAGGATAATTCTCCTTAGCTTGCTCCATTAAAACTCTACTTGCTTGATAACTACCTGCATAATTTAAACCTAAACTACTTCTAATACTACTTATTGTCTGTTCTTCCACTACAACATTAAAACCTAGTGTTTCTAATTTTTCTTTTAAAATATAATCAGATAACTTAACAGTAGGCATAATGCTATATTCAGCAAAAGAGGAAGCTTTATATTCTTCAGTATCGTGAGAGTTATATAAATAAATAGTTGGTTCTTCATAATTAACCTCTATACTACTAGCATCCGTTACTTCCCTATAAGTATTTTGTTTAGTCAAGCCTTTAAAATTAGTATTTAATATTGAAAGAGGATCTGTTAAATCTAAATCTATTAATTTAGTAATAATTTTATGAAAGTAACTATAACTAGACTTACTATTAATGATAAAGGGATTATTATTTTCTATAAGAAAGTTTACTAAATCAGTATTCTGATATGGTAGATTATACTTAGCTAAAACTTTAATAGTAAGAATAAAAGAAGATATAATTATCATAAAGAATAGTATAATCTTAACTTTAAATCTTTTAGTTTTTTTATTCTTCGTTATAAATTTCTTCTTCATAAAAAATCTCCTCTATTACATAGTAATAAAGGAATTATTAAAATTGTGTCGAATTAATTTAATTCTAAACTTTTATTTAAAGCTTTTCCCAAAAGAAGACTTAATTTTTCTAATACAAAGTCTATCTCCTTAGGAGTTACTAATAAATTATATCCTAATGGTGTTAAAACTTCACTAATTAAAGATTTTATCTCATCTTCATCTAAATTACCTATTAGCCCCATTATTTCTTCTTTTTCTTCTTTATTTAGTGATTTATTATATTTCTTATAATCCCTATTATTTGGAGGAACTAATTTTAATTTTTTATTATTAATATTTTCTTTTTCAAATGAAAAATGTCTAAAAATATAATTTATTGTATTACTAACTATTGTTGTTGCATCAACAACTGTAGGTATCCCTATAGCAATGACAGGTATACCTAGAGTTTCTTTACTTATTTCAAATCTATTATTTAAAAGGCCACTACCAGGATTTATACCTGTATTTGTTATTTGAATTGTTTTATTAATACGTTCAATACTAGAAGCAGCAAGAGCATCAATTACGATTAAAAAATCAGGTTTTGTCTTTTCAATAACCCCTTCAATTATCTCTTTAGTCTCAATACCAGTAGTTCCCATAACACCAGGAATAAAAGCAGAAATGATTCTATACTTACTATCTAAAGGTAACCCTAATTCTACAATTTGTCTTGTTATTTTTATATTATCAATTGTCATGGGACCTAAGGCATCAGGAGTTGCTTTTCTATTACCAAGACCTACTATTAAAGTACTATCATTATCATTAATATCTATACTTATCAATAAATCTCTTAAGGCTTTAATTAAAGCTTCTAATAGATTATTAAAATTATTTTCATCTGTAACATCATCAAAATAAATAGTCTTATAAATCCCCTCTTTTTTATGTATTACTTCAGCACTATTCTTATCTAAAGTTATAGTCTCTATTTTTATATCTTTAACTATTTCTTCCTCTTTCTTATATTTGTTAACATTATCAAGATGTTCTATTACTAAATCTGTTCTAATTTTATACTTGCTCAAGTCCACTTCATGCATAATGTAATCACCTCTTTTAATATTATTAACAAAAAATGCAAAAATATTTGCAAAATAGTATATTATTTGGTAGAATTAGATTGTTTCGGAAGTGAGGTGAAAGTATGCCAAACATTAAAAGCGCTAAAAAAAGAGTACGCAGTAATGCAAAAAAGAAAGATGTTAATACTTTAGTTAGATCTAGCATGAGAACTGCTATTAAAAATTGTGAGAAAGCTGTAGTAGTAGGCAATAAAGAAGAAGCATCTAACAAATTAAACATAGCATTACAAAGAGTTGATAAAGCTTGTACTAGTGGAATAATTCATAAAAATAAAGCTGCTAGATTAAAATCAAGATTAACAAGAGCTGTAAATGCTATGGAATAAAATAAAGAAATGTGGATAGTGTACACGCACATTTCTTTTTTATTTTCTATCTAAAGTTATTTCCTTAAAAGCATTGTTTTTAATATCATTTAAAATAATAGTAGATACTCTTTCATAATCTGTAACATTACCTTTAGTTATACAACCTCGTCTTTTAGCTATTTCTTCCATCATCTCTATATTAGTCAAATTATCTACCTTAATATTATAACGTTCTTCTACTTTATCTTTATATAGTTTAGTTAAAATATCTATAGCAAATAAAGCTAAATCTTCTTTATTAAGTATTTCTTCTTTAATAGATGAAAGTATAGCAAGTATCCTCGCTTCATACTGGTTTTCAAGTTTAGGCCATAAAATCCCAGGTGAATCTAATAAATCTATATCTTTATTAATTCTAATCCAAGATAGGCTCTTAGTAAAACCTGGTTTATTACCAACACCTGCTGCTTTCTTACCAACTAATCTATTTATTAAAGTACTTTTACCAACATTAGGTATTCCTATAATTAAAGCCCTTAAATTACGAGGCTTTAGACCTTTAGATTTTCTCTTATTATTTAATTCATTACTAACACTTTCACTTAAATCTAAAACTTTCTTAACATTTTTATTATTGGCAAGATCAACTGCTACTACTTTATAACCAAGACTCTCATAATAACTAATAAACTTATCAGTCTCATTTTTATCACACAAATCATATTTAGTCATTACCAATATTTTAGGCTTATCTTTAATTAAATCATCTATATCCTTAATCTTAGATGATACAGGCATCCTTGCATCTATTACCTCATAAATTATATCTATCAGATTAATCTTTTCCCTTATTTCTCTTTTAGTTTTAGCCATATGTCCTGGATACCAGTTGATACC
>CAZJKS010000035.1:0-10883 GCA_964546695.1 uncultured Muribaculaceae bacterium
GGTGGTTTCTTAATACCATTTTTTACAGAAAAAGACAATCCTTCTGCTTGATGTTCACCATGATATGGATCTTGGCCTAATATTACTACTTTAACATCCTTATATGCAGTATGTCTTAATGCATTAAATATCTCATTCTTAGGAGGATAAATAGTCTTTTCTTTATATTCCTTATTAATAAAATCTATAAGTATTTTAAAATAATCTTTATCATATTCATCTTTTAAATATAAATCCCAATCGTTTCCTATCATATTAATTCCCTCCTATTTATGATAATCTTCATTATTTCTAATTTTATATGACCTATATAACTGTTCTAAAAACATTACTCTAAATAACTGATGAGGAAAAGTAAGCTTTGAAAAAGAAAGCACATAATTAGCCCTTTTAATTATTTCTTCATCAAGACCATAACTTCCTCCAATTACGAAAGTTAAATTACTATTATAATTTTCTAAAGAACGCAACTTATCAGCTAACATAATTGAAGAAATTTCTTCTCCTTTTACGTCAAGTACAATAACATTATCAGTTCTTTTTAGATGTCTGAAAATGGATTCACCTTCCAACTTTTTCACTTTATCTATCTCTTTATATCCAACATCAGATACTTCTATTATGTCAAGTTTTGTATACTTAGAAATTCTTTTCTTATATTCCTCTATTGCATCTTTTAAATACTTTTCTTTTATTTTACCTACACATATTATTTTTATCATCTAATACCTCAATTTCTTCTAAAGATTCACTTTGCTTAGCTACTAATATTTTAACATTTTCTCTATCCTTTAATACATCTTTCGTGGCATTATAAGCTAACTCCTCAGTATTATTATGTTCACTCAAATGAGCAAGTATAATAAATTTTGTATCTTTGCCTACTAACCTTCTCAAATATTTAGAAGTAGTTTCATTAGATAAATGTCCCACATCACTAAGTATTCTTTGTTTTAAATAAAATGGATATGGTCCCTCCATAAGCATCTTTTCATCATGATTACTTTCTATATAGTAAATATTTTTATTAGTGAGCAATGGAAAATACTTTCTATTTAAATATCCTGTATCAGTTATATAAACCAAAGAATTATTCTTATCTGTTATTAAAAAACCAACAGAACCTTTAGCATCATGACTTGTTTTAAATACTGTTATATCTGTAATATTATTAAGATGAAAACAAGAACTATAAAATTCTAATCTATCTTTATCTACATCTATAGTTAATTCATTAATGATATCTTTATTAGCATATATCTTAAAATTACTATGTTTTAAAAGCACCCTAAGTCCACTAGTATGATCATTATGAGCATGGGTTAAAAGAAGGGCATCTACATCATCAAAAGTTAAGTTCAACTTCATTAATTCTTTTTTTAATCTTTGATATGTTATTCCAACATCGATAAGAAAACGAGCAGATGATGTTTCTATTAAAGAACAATTTCCCTTTGATCCGCTCGCTAATACTTTTATTCTCATCTAAAACAAAGTCATCGGATTCAGTGAAGACGAACCACTACTATATGGATAACCCAGCCATAAAGAGAAATGAAGATGAACTCCTGTTGCAGCACCCGTTTGTCCCATTGCACCAATAGTATCACCCATTGATACTTCTTGCCCAACACTAACATAGCGTTCTGCTAGATGCGCATACATAGTATAATACCCATTATTATGATTTATAACAATATATTCACCATTATCATACTTATAAGTAGAAGCTACTACTATACCATTATTAGATGCATATATTGGCGACCCATAACCTGAACCAGCTATATCCATACCATCATGAAGAGTACCCGAACGATATCCATAAGAACTACTAATATAATATGTAGTAATAGTAGGCCATAACCAATACCCCTCAACAGTAGTACTACCACTTAAGCTACTATCAACACTACCACTACCTGTTTGTTTAGTTCCTTTTACAATTATTTGCTTAACAGGCTCTTCAATAACCTGTGTAGCACTATTATCAATAACAGCACTCTCTACTTGACCATTTACCTTTTCTACTTTAGATGTTACCAGTTGAGAACCATTAACACCTTCTTGAATTACTTCTTCATAAGTAGAATATTGTGTATTATCATACTGAGTTTCTGTTTCATATGGTATTTCTTGAATAGTAACTTGATGATCTATTTCAACAAGATTAAATTGAGGTTGAATGATACTAATAGTAACACTCTGTCCTTCATAAAGAAGATTATTCTCATCAGTAAACTCTGGATTAGCTATTAAAAACTCTTCATTAGATAATTTATTATTAAAAGCAACATCACTAATAGTATCTCCACTTTGAACAGTATACTTCTGTTGGTCTTCTAAAGTTCCAAATAAAAGATATTTACTTAAGTCTTCCACACTTTCATAAATTGTCTCATCTGAAGGTATATTTGTCTCTTTAATAGTTATCTTATTTTCAATATAAATATTTTCAATTATTGTACCTGTATCTCCACTTTCAATTTCAGATTGCTCATTATTAAGATATTTATCATAACTATCACTATCTACAAAAGATCTAATAGTATTATCCATAGCTTCCTCAAATACTTCTTCATCTAAAACATAAATAGTTTGATCCTCACCTTCTACAGTATCACCATTAGAATCAGTAGTATCAATTCCCTCTATAGTAATTTCATAACCCTTTATTGTGAATGGTTCAATATCTTTTATCTTATTATATATCTCCTCTGTCGTAGAAATTTCTTCATCATAAGTTATATCCTTAACAATCTCTAAATCTTCAGGAGCATAAACCTTATCAGCATTATATTTTTCTTTTAAAGTTTGTTGCTCATTATCTATATAAGCATCAAGATCATCTTTATCTTCTATTAAACCAACTGACTTACCAGCTAAATATACTCTATAGACAACTTTAGGTTCCAAATTTTCATCCTTTGGGATAAAAAATACTAATATAGCACTTATTAATATAGCAACAAAAATAGTAATAATTACTTTTTTATTCATTCTTCCTCCTCACTTTCTTGTTTAGACATATTTAAAAAAGTTGATGTATCCTTTTTAAATAATAATTGTATAGTAGCCTGAGGCCCATTACGGTGCTTAGCAATAATAAATTCACTAATACTTGTAGCATCACCTTTAGCCTCTTTATTATAGTAATCATCACGATAAAGAAAGCCAACAAGATCAGCATCTTGTTCAATTGAACCTGATTCTCTTAAATCAGATAACATCGGTCTTTTATCTTCTCTTCCCTCAACACTACGTGATAACTGAGCAAGAGCAATTACTGGAATATGTAACTCCATAGCTAAAGTTTTTAAACTCCTAGATATATCAGCTACTTCCTGTTGCCTATTTGCCCCATAATTTCTACCACCAGATATTAATTGTAAATAATCTATTATTACTAAATCAAGCCCAAAAGAAGATGAAGATAATCTTCTACACTTTGCTCTAATCTCACCTATTGTTATACCAGGAGTATCATCAATAAATAATTTAGCATTACTCAATCTACTAACTGCTTGATCAAATCTTTTCCAATCATTATTTAACATCTTTCCCGTTCTAATCTTATATCCTTCTATTTGTCCTAACGAAGATATTATTCTATTAGCAAGCTGCTCAGCTCCCATCTCTAAGTTGAATACAGCAACAGTTTTATCAGTATGTGTAGTAACATATGTAGCCAAATTTAAAGCAAAGGCAGTTTTACCCATACCAGGACGAGCTGCTAATATTACCAATTCATTCTCATGAAGACCAGCAGTTATTTTATCTAAATCATACCAGCCAGTAGGAATACCTGTTATCTCTCCCTTAGCTTCAGCCAATTTCTGCAAATCTTCTTCTGCTTTTTCCAAAACTTTATCTATAGATTTAAACTCACTAGCTCTACGATTTTTAGCAATTGTTAGAATTTTTCTTTCAGCATCATCCAATATATCATTAACATCCTCATCACTAGTATAGCCAGTTGTTGCAATAGCTTCAGCAGTCTCAATTAATCTTCTTAAAAGAGAAGCATTTAATACTTCTTTAATATAATACTCAACATTAGCAGCAGTTGGAACAAAAGTAGTTATCTCAGTCAAATAAGTAATCCCACCAACATCATTTAAAGAATTTAACTTGGTTAACTCAGTAGTTAAAGTTGTTAAATCTACTGGTGTTTTATCTTCTAATAATTTTTTTAAAGCTATAAATATTTTAGCATGTCTTATATCATAAAAATCTCCATCATCTAAAGATTCAATCGCCATCAATAAAGCATTGTTAGATAAAAAACATGACCCTAAAACACTCTTTTCTGCCTCTAAATTTTGAGGACTCTTTTTTACAGCCATTAATTATCACCTACTTAATTAAATGAATTTTTATCTCAGCAATTACATTTTTGTAAAGTTCTACTTCAACAGTATGAAAGCCCAAAGTAGATAAAGAAGTTACCAATCTTATTTTACTTTTATCAAGATTGTAATTTTTTTCTTTTAAAGCTTCCTTTATCTGTTTAACACTTATACTTCCAAATACTTTATCATTATCACCTGTTCTAACTTTAAAAGTCAAAGTTATTTTTTCTAGTTCTTCTTTTAAATTTAATGCATTAGATATCTTCTTTTTCTCTTCTTTAGCTCTAAATTCTTTTTCATCTTCTAACTTTTCTAAAGAATCTTTAGTAACTTTAACAGCATATCCTTTTTTTATTAAGAAGTTTAAAGCATAACCATCTTTAACTTCCTTTATTTCACCTTTTCTACCTTGTCCTTTTAAATCTTGTATAAAGATAACTTCCATACTACTCCTCCTCTTTTTTTAAGATTTGTTTTAACTTTATTTCTGTTTTACTAATAGTACTATCAGTAATTCTTGTAGCACCAACTGTCTTATTGCCTCCTCCACCCAAAGGCGTAAGAATTTTTGAAATATCATAATTACCTAAGCTTCTCCCACTTATAGAAATAACTTTTGAACTTGTCTTAGCAATGACAAAAGAAGCTTCAATATCATTAAAAAACAAAAGCGTATCTGCTATCTTAGCAATATCTTCTTTACGATATACCACATAAGAACTCCCTTTAGCAATAGCAATTTTCTTATTAATTATATCTACATCAGTTATTAACTTCTGTCTTTCAATATATTCTTTCAAATCTTGTTTTAACAAATATTGAACTTTTTTACTACTAGCTCCCATAGTAGACAAATAATAAGCAGCATAATACGTTTCTTGATTAGTTTTTAATGTAAAATTATTTGTATCTAGAACAATACCAGCAAGTAAAAGTGTTGCATAATAAGGATCAAGCTCAAAATTATATAACTCTACTAAATTAGTTATCATCTCACAAGTACTAGAAACATCATTGTCTATAATTCTAATTCCAGCCTCAATAGAAGTATCACCCAATTCATGATGATCTAGGACAATAATATTTTCTTTATCAAAATAATTTATAACGTTACTTGCCTGAACTAAATCTTCTTTATTTGTATCTAAAACTATTAAAAGGTTTCTCTTTTCTCTAATATATAACTTATCTTCTATATCATCACCTGTAATAATTTTTAAACAACCTTCCAACTCTTTAAATACTTTCAAAACACCTGATTCATGCTTAGTATCATTAATTATTAAAAAACAATTTTTATTTAATTTTTCCAAAATAACATAAAGACCAATAGAACTACCTAAAGCATCCAAATCTAAGTCCTTATGAGCCATAATAAAAATTGTCTTAGCTGATTTAATTTTTTTCTTTAATTCTCTTTTCCTTTCTGCTAATTTCATTAATTCCTCCTTTTATCCCTTGCTAATATTATATACTATTTTAAAAAATAAGTAAAACCAAAAAACTTTCTAGTATTCTTAGAAAGTTATACATATAATTAAAAAAGTTTTACCACCCATATCTAATTATTTCGAACTTAATATTATTACTAGTTACAAAACCTTCCAAATTAGAATTGCTAGTAAAAAGTAAATCCATGTGATTACCTGTAACAGCACTTCCTCTATCCATAACTATAGCAATAATTGAATCAGTATAAATATTTATACCACTTATTCTAACTATACTACCACAAGGAATAGAACTATCTGCTGCCACCACTCTAACAGTTCCATAATCTTGATCTTCAAAATAAATATTACCATTATTAAAATTCTGTCGAGGTGGACAGGCACTATACCCTGTACAACCAACACAATCAGGTCCATAAGCAGTAAGTGTACCCATAAAAGCAACAGGAGAACTACTTGCTACACTAATAGCATCGTAAAAACTATCATATAAAACTATCTCTTCTTCAGCCTCAAGCTCTTCAATAGAATTATATTTATTAACAATATGAACAGCTTGTAAATTTTTAACACTATTTACATTTGAAATCATAACAACAGTCTTATTATTTCCTGATAATACAATAAAAGCAAGAGTAAAAATAATAATTATAAAACAAAAATACCTAAAAAATTTCTTTCCCATTATATTTACCTCGTATCCTATTAAGATAATACTATCATTATTATTATTTAAAGTCAAACAAAGCTATAGCATTTTTACTAGTAATTTCTGCAACATCATCTAAAGATGTATTTTTAATATTTGCAATAAAATTAGCGATATATTTTAAGTATTTAGAAGAATTTATTTTACCACGATATGGTACTGGAGTAAGATAAGGACTATCTGTCTCTAAAACAATTGAATTAATTGGTATTTCTAAAAGAACTTCTTTAAGCTTAGAGTTTTTAAATGTTACAACACCACCAATCCCCAACAAAAATCCCATTTTTATATAAACATTAGCAGTTTCTAAACTTCCACTAAAACAATGAATTATTCCTTTAACATTATATTTCTTTAAAGTATTAATAGTATCCATAGTAGCATCACGAGAATGTATAACTACAGGCAAATTAAAATCTTCTGCTATCTTTAATTGTTCTTCAAACAACCATATTTGTTTATCTTTATTATCACTAGTATAATGATAATCAAGTCCTATCTCCCCTATACCAACAACTTTCTTTTCTTTTAATAAAGTTTTTAAATAATCTAAATCACTTTTCTCTATATTATTAGCATATTCTGGATGATAACCTATTGTAACATAAACCATATCATATTGATTTTTTAAAAACATCACTTCTTTTATACTTTCTATACTACAACCAGATACAACTATCTTATCAACTAAAGCCTCTTTATTGTCTTCTATAATTTTTTTTATATCATCATAATCATCATTACTTAAATGACAATGTGTATCTATATACATAAAACTATCACTTCCCAAAAATATTATAACAAAAAAAGAATCTTCTAGATAGATTTTTACTATTTACAAGATTTTTTACCTTTTTTTATTAAAAAAAGTCTTACCAAATAAAAATTTAATACAAGTAAATAACCAATATCTAAAAGATTCCGTTCTAAAATAACCATAATAACCAAGACTACATAAAGTACAATACAAGCCAACACTTCAATTTCTACATGTCTTTTTTTAGTCATAATTCTATCCTTTCTTACGACTGCAAATTATCATTATGAAACACTACCCTACAAATATAACACAAAAATAGGACAATTTTATAAATTATCCCATCTTATTTTAAAGTTGACACAAAATTTTACAAATCTTGTTCTAATAAAAATTTATCTTTATCTATTCTCTGAAACAATACTTTAGGAGTTCCTACTTCATATATATTGTCTTCTAAATAATAATTTTCTTTTTTTGTATTATTTATTTGTCTTAATATTTCCTTACTTGTAGAAGGTATGACAAAAGAAAAATTAATAGCGCATATCCTAATAGATTCAAGTAAATTATATAAAACTGTTTCTAATCTATCTATATTATTTTCATCTTTAGCAAGTATCCAAGGAGTAGTTTCATCTATATACTTATTACTAGCTCTTAGTACTTCCAAAATTGAATTTATCGCTTCAGACACTGCTAATTTATTCATTGCTTTGTCGATATTACTATCTAAATCATTAATTTTACTAATAAATTCACTATCTAAATCTTCATAAGACTTTTTATTAGTAACAACACCATCAAAATATTTATTAGCCATACTTATAGTACGCTGTACCAAATTACCTAAAGTATTAGCAAGATCACTGTTAATAACATCAATAAAAAGATCATATGTTAAATTTCCATCATTTGCATAAGGTATTTCCTTAAGAAGATAATATCTAACAGCATCAACACCAAACAATTCTACTAAATCATCTGCATAAATAACATTACCTTTACTTTTACTCATTTTATCATTACCTGTAAGTAACCAAGGATGCCCAAATATCTTTTTAGGTAAAGGCAAGTCTAATGCCATTAATATAATAGGCCAGTAAATAGTATGAAAACGAAGTATATCTTTGCCAATTAGATGCAAATCAGCTGGCCAAAGTTTTTCAAATAAATCACTACTTCCATCAGGATCATATCCAATAAATGTTATATAATTAGTTAAAGCATCAATCCAAACATAAATAACATGTTTAGAATCAAAAGTAACCGGAACACTCCATTTAAAACTACTTCTTGTAACACATAAATCTTGCAAACCTGATTTTAAAAAATTATTAATCATTTCATTCTTACGAGACTCAGGCTCAATAAAATCAGGATTATCTTTAATATATTTTAATAATCTATCTTGATATTTACTCATCTTAAAGAAATAAGCCTCTTCTTTTTGTTTTTCTACTACTCTACCACAATCAGGACATTTATTGTCATCAATTAACTCTCTATCAGTAAAAAAAGATTCACAAGGAGTACAATACCAACCCTCATAAAAGCCTTTATAAATATCACCTTGTTCATACAGTTTATTAAATATTTTCTGTACTATCTTTACGTGATGCTCATCAGTAGTCCTAACAAACTTATCATAACTAGTATCCATTAAATCCCAAATGTCTTTAATTTGTTTAGCAATAGAGTCAACAAACTTTTGAGGTTCAACACCCGCTTCATAAGCCTTCTTTTCTATCTTTAATCCATGTTCATCAGTACCTGTTTGAAAATAAACATCGTATCCCTTACTTCTTTTATATCTCGCAATAGCATCTGCTAACACAATTTCATATGTATTACCAATGTGTGGTTTCCCTGAAGTATAAGTTATTGCAGTTGTAATATAATATTTTTCCATTAATATCTCCTCCTAAAAAAAAAATATCGTAACAAAAGGACGAGTAAACCCGCGGTACCACCTTTATTTACAATAAATCTTGTACACTCAATATCTAATTAACGCTTAGCACGTTCATACTTACATATCAATATGAAAGTTCAGAAGCCATATCTTGTAGTATTATTGTTTCTTTCACACCAACCAAGAACTCTCTATAACTAAATACTACAAAACTCTTCATCAATACTTTTAATGATGTTATTTTAACATGAAATAATTTAATCTTCAAGATATTTAGAAAGAAAACTTGCTATTATTTGAACAAGATGTTCATCCTCTAAATCAAAACTAATAGTATTTTCTACAATCATCATAACAAAACCTACAGTCTCTCCTTCTAACAATATAGGACTAATAATATAATTATATTCAGTACCTTTATTATTTGTATCAACAAGCTCCTCTATTAAAGTAGAACCTTTAATTAAACTTTCTGTATGAGATAAATAGTCTTCTAATTTCACAGAAATATTGAAACCATAAAACTCTTTTTTTAATTTACCACTACCTGCTACTACTTTATCTCTATCCGTAACAAATATATTTTTATTAATAGTAGTACAGATAGTATCAAGCAACGATTGAGAAGCTTCATTTAAATCTCCACTAGTAGAAAATTTTTTTAAACTAATAGTCTCTTTATCAACAAAAAATTCTAATGATTCTCCATCTCTAATTCTAAGAGCCTTCCTAATATCTTTAGGAATTACTATCCTCCCTAAATCATCAACTCTTCTTACCACACCTGTTGTTTTCATATACACTCCTTCCTTTACGGTAATTATTGTTCCAATATTTCCAAATTTTATACTAGAAAAATTAAGCCGTCTACATATATTATATACGTAAGAAAGAGTTTTTTTCTTGGTAATTATTTCCATTTTAACAATTTGTGATAAAAATTTTAATTAATCAAATAAATGAGAGTTTTCCTTAGTAAAAACAAATCTTTCAAGATGCTCTTGTAAACTGTTAAGAAGTATTGTATCTTTAATCAATATTTTCATATCAACAGTTTCTAACATCTGTTTAACGTATGTTGATTGCAAAAACTTAGTAGTTTCTTTTTTAAAATTAGCATTACTATCTTTAACTATCAAATCCAAGTTACTTACAAGCTTTTCTTTAACAAGACTAATAAGAATTTGCTTTTCTTCTTTTTTTGTTTCTTTATTAAACTTAACTAATTCTTTCTTTAAATTATTAACTAACTCTAATGGATTATCATCATTCATTCTAGAATAATTATCTTCTATTATATCTATCCGTTTTTTAAAAATATTTCTAAACTCTTTTTTTAACTCATCTTTATAACTAGTTAAAACTTCATTAAATTTATCACTATCTAAGATTAAATTGTTATGTTTAGCAATATTAAGAATTCTTTGTTTAACAGTATCCATCGCTTCAAGTGGTACTTCAATAACCCCATTAATAATATCATCTTCTATTAAAGAATTAGTATTATTAGTAGCAAGTTCAACTCCTGCTGTCAATAAAATCTCTTTATGTTGCTTCAAAATATCCTCTTTAACCACAATATTCATAGCCTCCAATTCTACTAATAAGTATAAGAAGATAAAAGGTTTTAGTCAAGAGGACAAAAGAAAAAGAGCCTAACTCTTATCTATAACTGCTCTTTAAAAAGTTTGAATAAACT
>CAZJKS010000036.1:0-10797 GCA_964546695.1 uncultured Muribaculaceae bacterium
ATATGAAGTAATGAATACAGAGGATATGGCTGAAGGGTAATTCCATATTAATAAGTTATCATTAAGTAGTTAATAGACTTTGTTATGTCCTAGACTTAACAAGGTCTATTATTTTAACCATCCATTAGCACTCGTTATTGACAAGTGCTAACAATCGTTATATAATATGTAATGAATGAAAGGAGATGTTTATTATGTATCAACAAATTCAAGAGGAAGAAAATGTTTTAGAAAAATATGGTCGTAATATAAATGAGTCAGTTAAAGCTGGTAAAGTTGACCCTGTTATTGGTCGTGATGAAGAAATACGTAGTATTACTCGTGTCCTATCTCGTCGTACTAAAAATAACCCTGTTTTAATTGGTGAGCCAGGTGTAGGTAAAACAGCTATTGTTGAAGGTCTTGCACTTAGAATAGAAAGAGGTGATGTTCCAACTAGTCTTAAAAATAAAACTATTTGGGAACTAGATATGGCTAGCCTTGTTGCAGGTGCTAAATATCGTGGTGAGTTTGAAGAAAGATTAAAAAAAGTCTTAAATGAAATTAAAAAATCAGAAGGCTCTATCATTATGTTTATTGATGAGATTCATATGATTGTAGGTACTGGTAATACCGAAGGAGCTATGGATACATCAAATATTTTAAAACCAATGCTTGCTCGTGGAGAAATTCATGTAATAGGTGCTACTACCTTAAATGAATATCGTAAATATATAGAAAAAGACGGAGCCTTAGAACGTCGTTTTCAAAAAGTTAAAGTAAACGAACCAAGTGTAGAAGATACAATAACTATTCTTCGTGGTCTTAAAGAAAAATTTGAAATTCATCATGGAGTTACTATTCAAGATAAAGCTTTAATCTCTGCTGCAACTTTATCTAATCGTTATATTACTGATAGATATCTACCAGATAAAGCCATAGATTTAGTCGATGAAGCTTGTGCCACTATTCGTGTTCAAATGGATTCAGTCCCTAATGCTCTCGACTCATTAACTCGTAAAATTATGAGACTTGAAATTGAAAGACAAGCAATTAAGAAAGAAAAAGATCAATTATCTATGAAACGTAAAGATGAAATAGATAAAGAATTAGGAGAGTTAAAAGCTAAAGAAAAGGAATATAAAGCATCTTGGGAAGAAGAAAAAAGTCTTAATGATAAGATTAATGCTAAGAAAAAAGAAATTGAAAAGACTCGTTTTGAATTAGAACAAGCTGAAAATAAATATGACTTAGAAAAAGCTGCTAAACTACAACATGGTACTATTCCTAAATTAGAAAAAGAACTTGAAGAGTTAAAGAGTAATAATAATATGCAACTATTAAGTGATAATGTAACAGAAGAAGATATCGCTAGTGTTATTTCTAAAATGACTAATATACCATTAAGTAAACTTGTTAGTAGTGAAAAAGAAAAACTTCTTAATCTAGAAAACAGTATGAAAAATAGAGTCATGGGACAAAATGAAGCTCTAAATCTAGTAAGTGAAGCGATAATTAAATCACGTAGTGGAATAAAAGACCCTAATAGACCTATTGGTTCATTTATCTTCTTAGGACCAACTGGAGTAGGTAAAACAGAAGTAGCTAGAACCCTTGCCTATGAATTATTTGATGATGAAAAACATATGGTAAGAATAGATATGAGTGAATATATGGAAAAATTCAGTGTATCTCGTCTAATAGGATCACCTCCAGGATATGTTGGCTATGAAGAAGGAGGACAATTAACAGAAGCAGTTAGAAGGAATCCTTATAGTATAGTTTTATTTGATGAAATAGAAAAAGCTCATCCTGAAGTATTAAATTTACTATTACAAATACTAGATGATGGTAGAATAACTGATTCTAATGGTAGAACTGTTGATTTTAAAAACACTATAATTATTATGACATCAAACTTAGGCAGTGAATACATATTAAATAGTGATACTAGTAAGGTTATGAATGAAGTAAGAAACCACTTTAGACCTGAATTTATTAATCGTATAGATGAAATAATAGTCTTTAAGCCACTTACTAAAGATGTAATCTATCAAATACTAGATAAAATTATTTCTGATATAGAAACGCGTTTAAGTAACAATGATATTCACATCAACTTAACAAAAAATGCTAAAGACTATTTAGTAGAAGCAGGTTATGATATTAATTATGGTGCTAGACCTTTAAAACGTGAAGTTAGTAAAGAAGTAGAAAGCCTACTTGCTCATGAACTTATTAAAGGTACTATTAAATTTGGAGAAACTGTAACTTTTGATGTAATTAATAATAAATTACAAATTATTAAATAAGATGATTAAGTTTGAATTTAATCATCTTTTATTAATTGTGATGTAATTACTAACTGCTTGTTTTTATCTTTTTTACTACAAGTAGTTAAAATTAATCTTTTTTCATCTGTTTTATTTATTTCTATAGTTCCATCTTTAACTTGTTCTTCTATATCAATCACTTTATAAACTAAGTCTTTATCATTATAAGTAAGATTAATAATATCATTAAGCTCTAATAAATCTAAATCATCAAAATAAGCTATCGCTCCAGATCCTGAATGAGCTGCTAAAACTATTAAATCATCATCGTCATTTAAGATAGTAACATTTTCTTCTACATTATTATGAGAACTATCAATACTATATATATCTTTAGTTAAGTTTATTTTTTCTATTGTTAAACTACCAATTATCTCACTATTTACTTTATTATTAGTAGTTACATAACTAGAACTAGTAGTATTAATACTTACGTTATTATCTATTTCTAAATTATATATTAAAATACAACTACCTAAGTATAGAGTTAGTAATAAAATACTAACTAAACTTTTTTTTAGCAATAAATAATGTAGGTAATATTATACTAAATAATAGGTAGTTGTTATCATCACAACTTGTATTAGGTACTTCTATTGATATAATCTCACTAGATGTTATTTCTTCTTCATTTTCATTTTCTTCTATTATTTCATAATCATTAATAGTATAAAAATAATCTTTATTTATATCTTCTATAAATATTTCAAAATCATCAATCATAGTATAACCTTCTGTTGAATTAACTTGTACTACTTTATAATGTCCATAAGGCAAAGTAATCTTAGCAGTTCCATTTACATCAGTTGTTATAGTATCTACAAGATTATTATTAATATCATAAATCTCAAAACTTATACCAGCCTCACTTTCCATTAATAACCCATTGCCATAATATTTTTTGATTGTTACTTCTTTTTCTATTACCTTATTTTCAATAGTAAGTGAAATATCAGTATTATCAACAGTAAAGTTTACTTCATAAATCGTATCATTAGGCATATATCCAGTACCTGATGTAGTCTCTTTAAGATAATAAATACCATAATCTAAAGAAATATCATTACTACTTAGTTCTGCTTCCATATTATCATCTAATGTTATATCTACTATCTTTTCCATATTACTATTATAAAGAGTAAATACTGTATCTTTCAATGAAGCTTCACCTCTACTAGTAGTAGTACCTGTATCTTCATCTATTTTTTTAATCTTTAAAGTTAACTCATTAAAACAAAAAGTAACACTACCTTCTTTATTATCTGCACCTCCCACAGTCGCTAAATGTTGACTATTAGCATTATAATAAAATAATACAGGATCATTAATATTATAATATCTTATAAAAGGCAACTCATAACACCCCTCAGTAGTTGTAGACACATTTAAGTTATTACCCATATTTTCAACATTAAGATTAATATTTCCTATAATACGATAATTAGCAAAAACATTATTATCATCATTAAGGCTTATTGTTTTACCTAAAACTCCATAATAAGTTTGATTATTAAAACTAGGCATTATATAACTTTCATCTATTAGATTATTAATCTCTTCTATTTCACTATTATATGGCTCTATTTTATTACCATTTAAAGTATCAGTAAAATAAAACTCACTATCAGGTTCTACTTCTTGCCATATCATAAGTTGTGTAATAGCATACCATTTCAAATCAGTATGATTTTTATAGCCATAGCCAAAACTTATAATATCTTTAATACGTGATAACGTATCACTACTAATATTAGAATATTCTCCTACAGTCTCATAAATATTATCACTTGTATTAAAAGTTTTAAAAGGCTGTAGACAGTATGCTAACTTTGAATCACTCACTCTTCTATATACTCTAGCTTTCTGATAATATTTAGTATTAGTATTCTTATCATATCTAACCATATAAATATCATCAATATACTCAGCTTCATAAAAAGAATCAGTCGCTGCATTTACAATAGTTGCTGAACTAATTAAACAAATAAAACTTATAGTTAAGAATAAAATAATTTTTTTCATAAATACCTCCTTTTTCTTAACGAGGCTTACTCTAGCATGTTCTAAAAAAAGTTGCAAATTGCGAATTTTTAAAATTCAGGGTAGTTTTTAAGGTGAATTTTTAAAATTCACTGGAAGAATTTTCAATATCTGAGCAAAAAAAGTCATGAATTTTCAAAATTCATATAAATTTAATTTTTTTTGATATAGTCTCATTTGATGTTTATCAATTAGAGTATTTAATTTTCATAATTTTTTCTATATAATTATATTAGGTAGGTGATAATATGGGAAAGTTAATAGTCATAGAAGGTGTAAGTGATGGCATTGGAAAGACCACTCAAATAAAAGAGTTATATAATAATTTAATTAAAGATGGCAAAGAAGTAATATATCACCATTTCCCTAGTTATGGACAACTAGGTACTAGCTTAGTAGAAGCTTATTTAAAAGGTGATTTAGGTAAACATGAAGAAATAGGACCTTATGCAATTAGTAGTTTTTATGCTATGGATAGATTTTATATTTATAATCAAAAACTTAAACAAGCTTTATCTGATAATAAAATTGTATTATTAGATAGATATACTACATCCAATCTAATTTATCAGGGCTCTTTTTTTAAAGGCAAAGAAAAAGATGAGTTCCTAGATTATATAACAGATTATGAATATAATAAACTTGGTCTTAAAAAACCAGATTTAGTTATATTTTTAAAATTAGACAACAACTTGGCTCATACTCTTAGAAAAAATAAAGCTCCCGATGGCATTAAAGATGATATAAACGAGAAAGATAATGCTTTTTTAGATAGAGTTTATGATAATAGTTTATATATAGCAGATAAGTATAAATTTAATATAGTAGAGTGCAGTAAGAATGGAAAGTTACGTAGTATTGAAGATATAAGCAAAGAGATTTATGAATTTGTTAAAGAAAATATTAACTAAAAGATATAATAGAATAGTAAAAATGATTTGGATATATGTAAGATAATTAGTCTTTTTAAGACTAGTTTTTTCTTTGATTATAGCATATAATAAGAGTAGTTTTGGAGGTGTTAATATGACTGATTTAGATATTGCTCATAATATAAAATTAAATAATATTAGCAATATAGCTAGTAAGCTTAATTTAAGTAGTGATGATATAGAAATGTATGGAAAAACTAAAGCAAAAATTATTAAGGATAAGGGCGATAAAAGTGGTAAAGTTATCTTAGTAACAGCCATTAATCCTACTCCTTATGGAGAGGGTAAAACTACTGTTAGTATTGGTCTTGCTGATGCTTTTAATAAACTTAATAAATCTATTTGCCTTGCTCTAAGAGAACCTTCTCTTGGTCCTGTCTTTGGTATTAAAGGAGGTGCTACTGGAGGTGGCTATAGTCAAGTTGTACCTATGGAAGATATTAATTTACATTTTACAGGAGATTTTCATGCTATAAGTAGTGCTAATAATTTGATTAGTGCCGCTATTTATAATCATATTGAACAAGGTAATTATCTAGACATTAAGAAAGTTACATTTACTAGGTGTTTAGATGTTAATGATAGAAGTCTAAGAGATATTACCTTAAACTGTAAAAGTGGTAACTATAACGAACACTTTAATATAACAGCAGCTAGTGAAATTATGGCTTTATTTTCTCTTGCTACTGATATAGATGATTTAAAAAGACGTTTATCTAAGATAATAGTTGGTTTTAATAGTAAAGATAAAGCTATTTATGTACATGATTTAAAATTAGAAGGAGCTCTAACTGTCTTACTAAAAGATGCCTTTAATCCTAATTTAGTTCAAACTTTAGAAGGAACACCTGCTATTATTCACGGAGGCCCATTCGCTAATATAGCACATGGTTGTAGTAGTATAAAATCTCTTAATCTTGCTAGAAGTCTATCTGATTATGTAATTACTGAAGCAGGTTTTGGTAGTGATTTAGGAGCTGAAAAATTTCTTGACATAGTTTGTCCTACAGCAGATATCACCCCTTCTACTATTGTTTTAGTTGTTACCATTAGAGCCTTAAAATATAATGGTAATGGTTCCATAGAATCTGGAATATGTAATATAGATGCCCATCTTAATCATTTAAAAAATTATGGCATTCCCATTGTTGTTTGTCTTAATAAATTTACTGATGATACTCTAGAAGATATTAATTATATAAAAGATTATATAAATAAATTAGGTTATCCATGTGAAATTAGTGATGCTTATAATAAAGGAGGAGAAGGGGCAATAAACCTAGCTAAGGAAGTTATTAAATCTTGTGAAGAGGCAAATAATTTTAAACCTTTAGTTGATAAGACTAATAATATAGAAGAAAAAATAAATAAACTTAATAAGCTTGTTTATAACTCTAAAGAAATAGAATATAGTGAACTAGCAGAAGAAAAATTAAAACTTATAGACAAATTAGGTTTATCTTATCTTCCAATTTGTGTAGCGAAAACCCAATATTCAATAAGTGATAATCCTAAACTATTAGGATATCCTAAAGACAATATTCTACATATAAGAGATTTAATTATTAACAGTGGAGCCGGCTTTATAACTGTTCTAAGTGGTAAAATTTATACTATGCCAGGACTTTCTAAAAAACCTAACTATGAAAATATTGATTTAATAGATGGGAAAATAAAAGGTTTATTTTAAAGAAAGGAGAGATATTTATGTTAAAAATATATAATACTGATATTACTAACAATGAGTTTAAAAGAATAGATACCTATGAAATTGGTAGTTGGGTTAACTTAGTAAATCCAACTGAGATAGAAATAGAAGAAGTATCTAATTCTTTGGGAATAAAGAAAAATTTCATTATGAGTATAATAGATGATGATGAAAAACCACGTATTGATGAAGAAGAAGGTTGTAAAATGCTTCTTTTAGATATTCCTGTTACAGAAAAGAAAAATGGTATGGAAGCGATTACAACATTACCATTAGGTATTATTATTGTAAGAGATGATTATATAGTAACAGTATCTCTAAAGAAGTATAGTATAGTAGATGATTTTACTAAAGGAAAAATAAAAGGTTTCTATACTTATAAAAAAAGCAGATTCATTATTCAATTAATATATAAACTAGCATTACTTTATTTAAAAGTATTAAGAGATATTGATAATAAAATAGAAATAGCAGAATCTAAAATATTAACTGCTACCAAAAATGAAGAATTACTTAACCTACTTGCTATAGAAAACAGTTTAACATATCTTATAACTGCCTTAAAATCTAATGGTGTTGTTCTTGATAAAATTTTAAAAGGTAATGTAATAGAACTTTATGAAGAAGATGAAGATTTATTAGAAGATGCTATTATTGAAAACAACCAAGCTATTGAGATGGCTGATTTGTATAGAGGAATTTTATCTAGTACTTCATCTACTGTTGCTACAATTATTTCTAACAATCTTAATACAATCATGAAATTCTTAGCAGGTATTACAATCGTATTTTCCATTCCTACTATGGTAGCTTCTTTTATGGGAATGAATGTTACATTTGGAGAATTTGTAAATAGTCCTTATGCTTTTATCTTATTATTACTACTTTCATTAATTTTATCTTTACTAGTTGCACTAATCCTAAAAAAGAAAAATATGCTTTAAAAAAGTGTCAAGAAATTATTACTTCTTAACACTTTTTAATTTTCTTCAGTATCTACCTCTTCTGTCTCTTCATCAACTTCCTCCTCTTCTTCATCTAATTTAGTAGATAAAGTAGGTTGATTTTCAGTTACAACAATCTTTCCTGCATAAATGCTATTATTGTAAGTAATAGTATACTGATAACTACCTGCAACATTAACATTGACTTTACTAAGATCAATTAGCATAGTAGCTTTAACATCATCACTAAGAGTCTCTATTACATAATTACTAATATCAGTTGGAAGAGTAGTTCCTACATTAATATTTACAGTTTTTAATGTTATACTTTGTAAAGAATTTTCTTCTACTTCCTTTTCCTTTACAATAATAATACCTTGATAAGCTTTCTTTTTATAAGTAATTGTATAATTATAAGTACCAGCTACTGTAACATTAACTTCACTAGTATCTAGTTTAAGATTAGCAAGAACTTCATCTGATACAGCACTATCTAAATAATCAATTATTTTTACACTTAAAGGAGTGTTAACTTCAATAGTCAAATCTTTAAGTTTAATGTCAATATCACTATCTTTACTTACTTGTTTTTGTTCAACGACAACTAATACTTTTTCTTCAACATTATTATTTTCTAAAAAGCTATACATTACTCCAGAAGAAATACAAAGAACTCCAAGTAAGGAAAGAGCAGTTACAGTTACAATTCTAACTTGTTTATCCATACATATCATCCTTTACTCTTATATACATTATAAGATAACTACTGTCTATTTACAAGAAAAAAATGACTACTTTACACGCAATCATTTACTGTTTTTACTTTTATATTTTTGATAAGCCGAATTAGCATTATCTTTAATAGTATCAAAGATTTCTCTACTCCCTTCCATAAGTGTTTCTAAAATCTCTTTAATACTATCATAATTATCTGTTCCTATAAGAGTTTCTACTTTAGGCAATAAATTGTAATAAGTTTCTACAGTTATATCTTTAATACTACCTAAATCACTTTGCCAATCAGGATTGATTTCATCTATTTTAGTAGCAGCATCTTTAAGTTCTTCAATGCACTTTTGTTGTGCCTCAGGATTAAGCATACTAAAAGAGCTTCCTTCATATTCTTTATCATAAAATATTATATCAATAGCATCAATAAAATATTTACTCCAAAATTCATTAACAACTTCAAAATTTTCTGTATAAATTATATTATCCAACTTATCATTTTGTTCTTCAAAATAAAGAACTATGCTCTCATATTCACTTGTATTACCATCACTCTCAATTTCCGAAACCTTCCCATTAGTAGTTACATCACTATTTTCTTTACTAGAACAACCTGTTGTTATTAATACAAAAGAAAGTCCCCCTGCTGCTAAGAATGTTTTTAATCTTTTTTTAATCTTAACATTTTTCATATTTACTACTTATCCTTCATTATAGATAGTTTTAACTTTAACATTTCCTTTTATAATTGGTTTATAGAATTCACCATCAAACTTCTTATAATGACCCAAAGGATTAAGGTATTTATCACCTTTATGATAATCTTCACTAATTTGATATTCCTTATAACCTAAAAGCTCATCAAATTTTCTTTTTTGATATTGCTTTTTATATTTCTTTACAATAAAACCATCTAAGCGATAATAATTAGTAACCTCTTTATAATTATCTTTTGAAAACTCATCCTTACTAATAGATTCTGTCTTAGCATCTACACTGTAATTATTATTAGTAGTAATTAATCTTCTAGCAACTTCTTTATTATCATGGAAACAATGAATCTCATCAGTAGTCCTAACTGAGCAAATTTTATTATTTTTATCTTGGTATAATATATCTTTTTCTAATCTTTTATATTTCGTATAATAATCTTTATCCAAAAGATTCCAACTATTTTCTTCCTTATAATTATCTCCCTTTAAATTAGCGTTAATCTTATCCTTAGCAATTTCTATATATAAAATAACATCTTTATTATCAACATTCATAGTTAAAACAATGTTATTTCTATCAATTAATTTTACATTTCCATAAATTAGAAAAACTTTTAAATGTCTTAAAATATAATCTTTAAAATTCTCATCTTTAGGAATGTTTTGTAATTTTAAAATAATATCTTTAAGATCATCCAACTCCCTAATAGTTAATTTTTTCTTTCTTTTCTTTTTAATCGTCTCAATACTAAGATTAAATTTTCTTATGTACTCCTCATTTAAATCTTCATCAATCATGCTAATTGTTTTAGTAAGCAATAAATTATAATAATTTTTCATTTTATCTTCCTGTCTCCTTTACTTTATCTCCTTGATAGAGATTTCTAGTACTCATTATTTTATCAATTTCATTTAGAATTGTAAACTTTTTTATTAACCAAGTAGGTTCTATTATATCATCTTTATTGGGATCTTCAGTTAAGCGATGAATTACTATTTTAGGATTCAAGTACTCTAACTGTTTAACTACTATATTAACATATTCTTCTTTAGAAAGAATATGAAACTTATGAGTTTGATAATACTTTTCTAAAGGGGTATCTTTTAATATGCCTAACATATGTATTTTAATACCATCAATATTTAAATCATTTAAGTGCTTAACAGTATCAATCATCATTTTTTCTGTTTCATATGGTAGACCATTAATAATATGAACAACAACATTAATACCTCTTTCCTTTAATTTTCTAACCATATTATCAAAGTTCTCAAGCGTAGAACATCTATTAATTAATCTAGTAGTCTTAGCATGAATAGTTTGCAATCCAAGTTCTACAATAAGATAAGTTCTCTTATTAATATCATCTAAATAATCTAAACACTCATCTGTAATAGCATCACTCCTAGTAGAAATAG
>CAZJKS010000037.1:0-3322 GCA_964546695.1 uncultured Muribaculaceae bacterium
AGTATTATAAAGAAATTACTTCTTGTAATTTACATTTTATCTCTTCATCACTTGTCAATTCTATAATTTTTTCTAGCATTTTATTTTTTAAAGCTAATTTTAATTTTTCTTCATAATTTTCTAATCTTTTAATTGCATCTTTAAGTTGTTTATGAATAGCATTTCTACTGATATTATATTTATTTGCAAGTTCACTTAAAGAACAATTTTTAAAATAATAGTCTTCAAAATATGCTTGTTGTTTTGATGTTAAAAGACTACCATAAATATCATAGAGTAATGTATAATAAACTAATTCTTTCATTATTATACTCCTAATAATTGTAACACTGCTAAGATAATAGAACCTAGCCCTATTATAAGATATAGAGGTGTTAAATTTTTTCTTTTGTAGATTAGAAAATTATTTATTCCCATAACTATTAAGGTTATTCCTAATAATATTTCAAAAACATAAAGAAGGTCTATCTTAAATATAGTTATAATACCAAAGATAATTAAACCTATAGTTAGGAAAAATTGTAATATAATTAGCATTTTTAAATAATTAAATTTTTTTTCTTGTTTTTTAACTTTAGGATTTAACGTGGTTACACTTTTACTCATTATTATCCTCCATAAAATCTTTAAATAAACTATAAATATATTTTTCTATATCAAATTCTTGTAAGTCTTTAGCAGTCTCACCTAAACCTATGTATTTAACAGGAAGATTTACTTCTTCTTTAATAGCAAGAACAATTCCTCCTTTGGCAGTACCATCTAGTTTAGTTAAGATAATACCTGTAAGATCTGTTATTTCTTTAAAAGACTTAGCTTGAGAAATACCATTTTGACCAGTGGTTGCATCAATTATAAGAAGTGTTTCATCGGGTGATCTATTTATTTTTTTCTTAATAACTCTATTAATCTTTTCAAGTTCCATCATTAAGTTAGTCTTATTTTGAAGTCTTCCTGCTGTATCTATTAAAACTGTATCAATATCATTATTTATAGCATATTCTAATCCTTCATAAATAACACTAGCTGGATCTACTCCTTCACTTTTACCATAAAAGTCAACTCCTATTCTTTCAGCCCACTCTTTTAACTGTTTAGTTGCTCCTGCTCTAAAAGTATCACCTGCTATTAATAAGACCTTTCTTTTTTGCTCTTTTTCTTTTAAAGCTAACTTAGCAATAGTTGTTGTTTTACCGACTCCATTGACACCAACAAATAAATAAACAGTAGGATTAACTTCATTACGTTTTAAATTAGTAGATAATAAAGCTCCATCTACATAAATTATAAATAACTCATCTACTATTACTTCTTTTAAGTAATTGGTATCTGTTATTTCTTCTTCTTTAACTCTTTTTTTTAGCTTATCCATAAAGTTCATAACGGTATTAACACCAATATCGGCATTAATTAATATTTCCTCTAACTCTTCAAAATACTCTTCATTAACTTTGCTATATCTTTTAGTTAAATCAGCTAGACGAGATGTGAAAGTATTTCTACTTTTACTAAGTCCTTTATCATAAATTTCTAAACTGTCTTTTTCTTCTTTAGTTTCAGTTTTCTCTTTTTTTATAAATTTATCTTTTAACTTATTAAAAAAGCCCATATTATCACCATCCAGTTTTATTTTATCAAGTTTTAATTAGAAAGTAAATTAGATAGTAAGGAATTATAGCCAGTTTCTTTTTCTATAACTAAAGAATTATTTTCATTAATTGTAATTATTTTTCTTGGTTCTTCTATTAGATAAGACATACTTACATTAAAATAATTGGCAATCAATTTAATATTGCTGATTTTTTCTCCTTTTCCTCTTATTAAATCTAATAGAGTTGTATAAGGTATATCAATCTTTTGAGAAAGATTAAAATAGCTTGTAATACCATTTAATTTCATAAGTTCATTTAATACTTGTATATTCATATATGACCTCCAGTTAATGTTATTATAGTGGATTTTTTTTAAATTACAAGCTTTTGGAGTAACTTTACGAAAAGTCGTAAATTAAACAATCTATATACAAGTAGCCTTTTTTTGTTAATTACATATAATACTTTGAACTGAAAGGAGGATTTTAGTTTGAAAAAAACAATTATTTATATCATTTTTATTCTAATTATTTTTTGTTTAGCTTGTGCTGTGTTATTTAATTTTAATAATGATAATAGTGATGATAGTAATTTAGAAGTTGTAAGACTTTCTGAAGTTGCTCATTCTATATTTTATGCGCCCATGTATGTTGCAATCGAGGAAGGTTATTTTGAAGAAGTAGGAATTGACATTGAACTTAGTCTTGCAAATGGAGCGGATAAAGTAAGTGCTGCTTTATTATCGGGAGATGCTGATATAGGTTTTGCAGGAAGTGAGACTACTATTTATGTTTATAATGGTGGTGAAGAAGATTATCTTAAAACATTCGCTCAACTAACTCAGAAAGATGGTTCATTCATAGTTGCACGTGAAGAAATAGAAGATTTTACCCTTGAAGATTTAGTTGGGAAAACGATAATTGGTGGTAGAGCTGGTGGTATGCCTGAGATGACTTTAGAATGGGTCTTGACTGAGGCAGGAATTGACCCTAAAGAAGATTTAACTATTGATACATCTGTTGCTTTCTCTGCTATGAGTAGTGCTTTTATTGGTGGTAGTGGAGACTTTGTTTCTTTGTTTGAACCTAATGCTTTACAACTTGAACAGGAAGGATATGGCTATGTAGTTGCAAGTTTAGGAGAAATTGGAGGAGTTGTTCCTTATACAGCTTTCTTTGCAAGAGATAGTTATTTAAATGATAATGAAGAACTTATAAGTAACTTTATAAGTGCTATTCAAAAAGGAATAGACTTTGTTCATAATAGTTCTGATAAAGAGGTAGCTGAAGCGATAATAGATCAGTTCCCTGATACATCAATTGATGACTTAGTAGAAGTAATCGCTCGTTATAGATCTATCGAAGCTTGGCCTGATACAACTGAATTTACAGAAGAGGCATTTGATCACTTACAAGATATTATGATTAATGCAGGGGAATTAGATAGTAAAGTTTCATTTAGTGACTTGATATATGAAAAATAGTATTTTAGAAATTACACATTTATCTAAAAATTATCAAGATAAAAACGGGGAAATAGAAGCGATTAGGGATATTAATATTAGTGTTTGTAAAGGAGAGTTTATTGTAATAGTAGGACCAAGTGGATGTGGTAAAAGTACACTTTTATCAATACTTGCTAATTTAGAGACTAAGTCAGGTGGTAATATTAAGTTTTCTTTTGATGATATAAAGTTAGGTTATATGCTTCAAAAAGATAGTTTATTTTCT
>CAZJKS010000037.1:3332-10735 GCA_964546695.1 uncultured Muribaculaceae bacterium
TTGGCTTAGTATTTTAGATAACTGTCTATTGGGCCTTAAATTAAAAGGTAAAGTAAGTATGGAAGATAAAGCTTATGTTTTAAAGTTACTTGATATGTATGGATTATATGAATTTAAAGATAAGTTTCCTAGTAGTTTATCTGGTGGTATGAGACAAAGAGTTGGTTGAGAGTTATTAAGACACAAAAAAACTGATTTTAGTCAGTTTCTTTTATATCTTCATTTTACTAAGCCTTAGAGAGTTTATAACTACTGTTAGACTACTAATAGTCATAGCAATACTTGCAAACATAGGACTCATACTTATTCCATAGTTTTCTAATAACCCAATTGCGATTGGTATCATAAGTAAATTATAGAAGAAAGCCCAAAATAAGTTCTCTTTAATGATTAGATAGGCTTTTTTACTTATTTTAATAAGGTCTAAAATATTGGAAATATCGTTATTCATAAGGATGACATCAGCTGAGTCCATAGCAATATCTGTTCCATCATTAACACTTATACCAATGGTGGCATTCACTAAGGCAGGGGCATCATTAATACCATCTCCTACCATTATTACTTTTCTTTCTTTAGATACTAAGTCTTTAATAGTACTTGCTTTCTTCTTTGGTAAGACATTAGATATTACTTTAGTTATACCAAGTTCTCCTGCAATTATGTTAGCAGTTACTTCATTATCTCCTGTTAACATAATTACTTCTATATTATTATCATTGAACTTAGTTATAACATCTTTTATATTAGATCTAACTATATCTTTAACACCTATTAGACCAATAACAATACTTTCTTCTATTACATAAATAATACTACAACCATTATTTATTAGAGTATTATAATCTTCTTTATGACTATCTTTTATTTTTAAGTCTTTTAATAGAGTATTATTCCCTAGATAATAAACTTTGTTATTAACACTTGCTTTTATACCTTTACCATTAATTGTTTTAAAGGCAGTTATAACTAATTTCTTTTTAACTTTAAAGGCAGTACTTATAGGATGTGATGAGTTTTTCTCGATATTAGATACGATATTAATTAAATCATTATCTTTATAGTTAGAGTAATTATAAGTCTTAAAGATTTTTAAATTACCATAAGTAAGGGTTCCTGTTTTATCAAAGACAACTGTATCAATAGTTCTTGCTTTCTCTAAGACTTCACTATTTCTTAAAAATAGTCCTTTCTTAGCACAGATTCCATTACTTACAACTACAACTAGAGGAACAGCAAGACCTAAGGCACAAGGACAGGCGACTACTAAGATGGTTACCATATGAATTAGGGATGTTTCTAGAGGTAGTCCTATAAGTAACTGGGTTATAAAAGTTATAAAGGCAATAATTAAGATAACAGGAACAAAGATACCACTTATTTTGTCTGCAATTCTTTGGATTTTAGTTTTGGTATTAGTAGATTCTACTACTAGTTTAACTATTTCTGAGATAGTAGAGTCTTTTCCTATTCTTTTAGCTTTATATTCAATAATTCCATCATAACAAATAGAACCAGCGATAATAACTCCACCTTTTTCTTTTAGAACAGGGGCACTTTCTCCTGTAATAAAGCTTTCGTTGACATAAGTTTTACCTTTAGTAACGACACCATCAACAGCGATTTTCTCACCTTGTTTACAAACTAAGGTATCCCCTACTTCTACTTCATCAATAGTTACTTTTAACTCTTTACCATTCTTTTTTACTATGGCATAACTTGGAGTTATCTCTACTAGTTTTCTAATAGCATCTTTAGTTTTATCTTTACTAGCATCTTCAATAATACGACCTAGTTTAATAAAATAGATGACCATACAAGTAGATTCAAAATATAGATTATGGATGTAGGTAGTATTACCTTGTAAGATATTTATATAACTATAAAGACTATATAAGAAACTAAAGATAACACTAAACATTACTAGGGTATCCATATTAGGTATTTTATGAAGTAAATTCTTTATACCACTTTTTATAATGTCTAGTCCATAAATTAAATAGATTAAAGTAATTATCAACAGAGTTGTGGATAAAATAAAAGGAAACTCTTGATTAAGATAAGGGAGACTTGGTAGGTTTAACATATTTCCCATAGATATATACATCATAAAGATAATTAATAGTCCTAGTAATACTAATTTAATCTTATCAGTTTTATTAGTAACTTTATCTTCTATTCCTTTGAACTCTCCTAGACTAGTAAAGCCTGCTTCTTTAATAAATCTTTCAATATCTTTAATAGTTATATTTTCATAATAAATAGTAGCGATAGACAATACTAAATTAACAGTCGCATCATGTACTCCCTCTTGTTTATTAAGATACTTTTCAAGGCCTGATGAACAAGCACTACAAGTCATTCCATCTATTTTTAAAACTATTTTTTTCATATTTAATCCTTCTTTACTCTTAGTATTCTTAAGGCATTAATGATTGCGATAACTGAGACACCTACATCGGCAAATACTGCTGCCCACATTGTAGCAATACCGATGGCACTTAGTAGTAAGACAACTATTTTAACAGTAATAGCGAAGATGATATTTTCTTTTACTATTTGCATTGTTTTTTTACTTATTTTGATGGCACTTGCTAGTTTAGATGGTTCATCTGTCATAATAACAATATCTGCTGCTTCTATTGCAGCATCACTACCAAGACCACCCATGGCAACTCCTATATCTGATAAAGCTAGAACTGGAGCATCATTAATACCATCTCCTATAAATACTAGTTTACCAGTTTCACTTTTTTCCTGCATTAAAGATTCTACTTTTTTAACTTTATCTTGGGGAAGTAGTTCGGCATAGTATTTATCTAGTTTTAATTCTTTTGAGACACTTTTACTTATTTCTTCTCTATCTCCTGTTAACATTACTATTTTCTTAATGTTATTTTCTCTAAATTCTTTAACTGTTTTATAAGCATCTTCTTTTATCTTATCAGAGATAGTGATAGAACCGGCGAAAGTTTTATCAATAGCAATATAAATAACTGTTCCTATATCATTACTTTTAATGTAGTTGATATTAGCTTCTTCCATTAATTTTTCATTACCTACTAGTACTTCTTTAGACTCTACTTTAGCGATTACTCCTTTACCTTTAAGCTCTTTTGTTTTAGTAACTAGTTTTTCATTTATATCTTTGCCATAAGCTTCTTTAATAGATAAGGCGATTGGGTGATTAGAGTAATTTTCAGCATAACTTGTATATCTTAATAAGTCTTCATGAGAGTAGCCTACAGCATCTACTTTTTGAACTTTAAAAATACCTTCAGTTAGAGTTCCTGTTTTATCACATACTACTATTTCTGTGTTTGCAAGGGCTTCTAAATAATTACTCCCCTTTACTAGAACTCCTATTTTAGATGATGCCCCAATTCCACCAAAGAAACTTAGGGGAACTGATATTACTAAGGCACAAGGACATGAGACTACTAAGAATGATAAAGCTCTATATATCCATGTTTTAAAAGTAGTATCTAATACTAATGGTGGGATAATGGCAAGTAAAATGGCGATTACTACAACTATTGGAGTGTAATATTTGGCAAATTTACTAATAAAGTTTTCAGACTTTGATTTTCTACTACTAGCATTTTCTACTAAGTCTAATATTTTACTAACAGTAGATTCCCCAAATTCTTTAGTTACGTTTACTTTTAGTATCCCTTCATTATTAATACAACCACTTAAAACTTCATTACCTTCTGTTACACTTCGTGGCATAGCTTCTCCTGTTAAGGCAAGAGTATTAAGAGCAGATGAGCCTTCTATTATCACGCCATCTAAAGGTATCTTTTCTCCGGGTTTTATTAAGATAGTATCCCCTACTTTTACTTTATTAGGGTCTACTCTTTCAGTCTTTTTGTCATGATAAAGATTAGCATAATCAGGTCTTATATCCATTAGGGCTGCTACACTTTTTCTTGATTTATCAACAGCATAACTTTGGAATAGTTCTCCTACTTGATAGAAAAGCATAACGGCAACAGCTTCAGGGAACTCACCAATAAAGAAAGCACCAATGGTGGCAATAGTCATTAAGAAGTTTTCATCAAAGACTTTTCCTCTTGTAATATTTTTTAAAGCTTTTAAGATGATGTCATAACCTACTATTATGTATGAGATAATAAATAAAATGTTATTAATAATAGTATTATCTAGTTTTAGAATAAATGCTATTACTAGTAAGATAAAAGATATAATAATTCTAATTAATTTTTTCTTCAACTTTTTAGTCATATTAGACCTCCTCAATACTTACATCTGGTTCTTCTTTTTTTATAGTTTTTTTAATTTGTTTTAAAGCCGTGTTTAAATTATCTTCATTACAACTAAAAGTAAGTCTTTCCATCATAAAACTAATAGAGACATTTTCTATTAAGTCAATCTTTCTTAGTGACTCTTCTAGTTCGTTAGCACAGTTAGCACAATCTAAGCCTTCTATTTTAAATTTATAATCTTTCATAATTACCTTCTTTCTATCCTTTATGATTAATATGTTCTAGTCCTATTTCAAATAGTTTAACAATATGATCATCATCTAGAGTGTAATATACTTCCTTACCACTCTTTCGGCATTTAACTATACCACTTCTTCTTAGAGTTGCTAGTTGATGAGAAATACTTGATTTAGTCATATTTAAGACATTGGCAAGATCACAGACACACATCTCATCTTGGTCTAGAGCAAAGAGTATTCTACATCTTGTGGTATCTCCTATTAGTTTAAATAAATCTGCTAGATGATTAAAGGTGTTTTCATCTGGCATTTTATTTAATACCTTATCAACCGATTCCTTATGAATAATATTACAATCACATGAAAATTCATTACGAGACATATTATCACTTCCTATTAATATTATATGCTTATGGTTGAATATTTACTCAACTATCTATATTATAGTTGAATGTATATTCAATTGTCAAGAGCATATAATTTTTTTTCCTTACTTGCTTAACATACTACTAGCCTCTTGACAAAGTAACAAAAATGTCAAAAAAACTAATATTTGTTCAATATTAGATGCTAAAAATGTAGTTGGATATGGAACTGAAAATGAACATGAAATTACTGAAGAAGAAAAACTTGCTACTATTGATTATTTAAAACAACATCATTTAGTTTCTAAAAATGGTATAGTTGATTCTAAAGTTTATAATTTAGCAATAAAGAGATATCTTGCTGGTACTTTATTCACAGAAGAAGAGAAAGATAAAATTAAAAATAAATCTTAAGTATTAAATCACTCCTCTATTTAATATAGATTAATGAGGAGTGATTTTTTATGTGTTCTTATAATGTTATATGTGAATATGATAAATCTATTAGTGATGATGAGTTAAAGAAATTAATTAATGATAAAATATATAAAATTATTGATACTCTTGAGATGAGTTTAGAATGAAAGATTTATATAGAGTAGCAATTTATTTAAGACTTTCTATTGAAGATAAAGATAAGTTAAATAGACTAGAGACAAGTGAGTCTATTAAGAATCAAAGACATATGTTAATGGAGGTTGTTAATAATAACCCTAGTTACAATTTAGCCTGCGAATATTGTGATGAGGATTTATCTGGTGCAGGTACTTATAGACCAGAGTTTGAAAGATTAATTAAAGATTGTGAAAATGGTAAGATTGATATTGTTTTGTGTAAGAGTCAATCTAGGTTTTCAAGGGATATGGAGATTGTTGAGAGATATATTAATAATAAGTTTAAGGAGTGGAATGTTAGATTTATTAGTTTATCTGATAATGCTGATACAGAAAATCCTGGTAATAAGAAATCTAGACAGATTAATGGTCTTGTTAATGAATGGTATTTAGAGGATGTGTCTAATAATATTAGAAGTGCTTTTAATTCGAAGATGAAACAAGGTGAGTTTATCTCCCCTTTCGCTCCTTTTGGTTATTTAGTAGATAGTTCTGATAATAATAAATTAGTTGTTGATAAAGTAGCTTGTTTAGTTGTTAAAGATATCTTTAATCTTTATTTAAAGGGTTATGGCTACTCTGCTATTGCCAAGTATTTAAATGATAAAAATATACCTAGTCCATCACTTCATAAATATAGACAAGGTATTAAATTAAATGTTGTTAGCAAAAAGTGTCGTGAAGAGATTAAATGGAATAGTAATGCTATTAAGACGATACTTAAAAATGAAGTTTATTTAGGTAAGCTTGTTCAAGGCAAAAGAACTACTGTCAGTTATAAGAATCATAAAATTATTAATAAAGATAAAAGTCTATGGATAAGTTATCCTAATACTCATAAAGCGATTATTGATGAGGATACATTTAATAAAGTACAAAGGGAGATGAAAAATAGGACTAAGCCTAGAGGCAGTAGCACTGTTCACTTGTTTTCTGGTAAAGTTTTTTGTTTAGATTGTGGGTATTATTTAAGAAAGAAAAACTCTTCAAAACATGAGTATTTAGTGTGTTCTAATAATATTATCTGCACTAATAAGTCATCGATTAGATATGATAAATTAGAAAGTATTGTTCTTCTTGAGATTAATAAATTATTAGATAAATTTTATGATGAGGAGTTATTAAAAGAAAAAGTAAATAAAAAATATAAGGAAGTATATAAGGAAAAGTTAGCATCTTTAGAAAATGAGTTAGTTAATATTAAGAGAAAGATAGATGAGTTTAAAAACTATTTAAAAAACCTTTATGAAGATAAGGTAAATAATGTTATTTCTCTAGAGATGTTTAATAGTTTAGTTAGTAGTTATGAAGATAATAAAGTTAGATATTATAAACAGTTAGATGATATTAATAAAAAGATTAATATTTATAAAGAAAATATTAAAAATTTTGATAACAAAATAATTTCTAAATATAAAAAACTAGGTAATCTTAATAGAGTTATTGTTAGTGAGTTTGTAGATAAGATTTATGTTGGTGAAATTAAAGATAATATTAGAATTATAAAAATAAAGTGGAATTTTTAAAAAAAAATTAGTTTAACTGCATATTATATTAGTAGAGATGGTAAAGATGAAGCGTGATAGATGTCACGTTTTTATTGTATTTAGTTAATGTTTTTTATTGGTTATATGGAAATGCTGGGCAACTTGACAAGAGATCTCTAACTAAAACAAGGAATATTTTGGAAGAAAGGAAGCAATTATATATGAATAAAGATAAGATGCATATTGTAAATAAGTTATTTAACAATGAAACAATTAGAACTGTTTGGGATAGTGAGAAAGAAAAGTACTATCTCAGTGTAGTTGATATAGTTAGAGTTTTAACAGACAGTACTAATCCTAGACATTATTGGAACGTATTAAAAGGCAGGTTGAAAAATGAAGGAAATGAAACAGTCACAAATTGTGACCAGTTGAAATTAAAAGCTCAAGATGGTAAATATCGTTTAAC
>CAZJKS010000038.1:0-10209 GCA_964546695.1 uncultured Muribaculaceae bacterium
AATACTAGTTAAAATAATAATAATTTTTTTCATATAAACACCTACTTAATTATATTATATTAAATTTTGTTAAGAACATAATAATATTTTTTAATATATTAGAAAAGTTCTATGGTATTTTAAGTAGTTTAGATAGCTTATATGATGAATGTATTTAAAAAAGTAAAGATATAAATAAGTTATAATATTATATTTTTATTAAGTAATTTGATTTTGAAAATACTATGAAACTTGTAAATTTATATGAAATATTTTGTATTAGTGAACAATTAGACAATCATATTTAAAGAAAGATAGCATAGCTTTTATTAGGAGTTGATTTAATGAAGAAAGTAATTATATTACTTATGTTATCTATTCTTTTAATACCATGTTTAGTTATGGGGGAAGAATCTATTAGTTCTGAAGAAAATACAAATAGTGATGATACAACTGATACTACATTAATTCCTAATGCAACTGCTGGTGTTTTAATGGATGCCACAACAGGGGAGATAATTTTTGAGAAAAATAAAGATGAACAAGTAGCAGTTGCTTCTATGACTAAGATGGTAGCGCAGATTTTAATATTAGAAGCAGTAGAAGATGGAAAAATTAATTGGACTGATGTAGTAACAGTAAGTGCCAATGCTTCAGGGATGGGTGGTAGTCAAATATATTTAACTACAGGAGAAGAAATGACGGTTGAAGATTTGATGAAAGGTATTTCTATGGCTAGTGCTAATGATGCAACAGTAGCGATGGCTGAGTTTATTGCAGGAAGTGAAGTTGAATTTGTTCAGATGATGAATAATAAAGTTAAAGAATTAGGATTAAAGAATACGTATTTTAAAAACTGTACCGGATTAGATGAAGAGGGACATTACTCTAGTGCATATGATATGGCTGTTATTGCAAGAGAGTTATTGAAACATGAGAAAATTTTAGAATTTTCTAGTGTTTATGAAGATTATTTAAGAGAGGATACAGATAATAAGTTTTGGTTAGTTAATACGAATAAATTAGTAAGATTTTATGATGGGGCAGATGGATTAAAAACTGGGCATACAGATGCTGCAAAATATTGTTTAGCAGCTACTGCAAAAAGAGATGATTTTAGATTAATTGCTATTGTTTTAGGTGAAGAAGATAGTACTACTAGGAATAGTGAGACTATGGAATTACTTGATTATGGTTTTAATAATTATAAAATAGAGATACTAAAAACAACAGATGATATTGTAAAAGAAATAAGTTTAGATAAAGCAACTAGTTCTAAAATTAGTTTAGTACCCTTAAATGATATTGCAATTGTTTCTAAAAAAAGTGAAGATAGTAAAACTTATAGTTATGATATAAAAGTAACTAATAGTAATTTACCATTACAAATAGGAGATGAAGTAGGTAAGATTATAGTTAAAGATAGTAATAATAAAAAGATTAAAGAAGAAGTATTAACAGTAACTGAGAATGTAGATAAATTAAGTTTTTTGGAATTATTAGGTAAGACCTTAACTGATATGATAGTAGGTAATATGAATTTTGTATAGGCTAATTTTAGGGTTAGTTTCTTAGATTAAGTAAATATGAATAGATAAAAAGAAAAACAATGTTAATAATATATAAATGTGGTGCTTACTATTTTACTTTTAGGTATTGAAGTGCTAGAATATCAAAATATAAAAATGGTGGTATTATATGTCAAAATTAAAGGATGATTTAGAAAAAGCAGAATATTTAATTGATAATCCTATGTTTTGTCGAAGTAATGATGTGAATTTTGAAAGGCTTTATCCTTTTACTAATGAAAATATAAAAGATATGTTTAATTGCTTTGATTTTAAAAATAAAGATTGTCTTAGCATATTAGGTTCGTCTGATTAAGTCTTTGATATGTATTTAAGAGGTGCTAAAAATGTTACTGCTTTTGATATTAACCCTCTAACTAAATATTTATTTTATCTTAAAAGAGCTGCTTTAATGGCAGGTTTAACTAAAGAAGAATACCTTGCTTATTTTTGTTATTTTAGATATAAAGAATCATTTACTTTTGATAGGTACTCTTTTAATGAAAAAATATTTTATAGAATTGTTCCATATTTAAAAGGTAATAGTTATGATTTTTGGACTGAATTATATGATAATCATTTAGGTATGACTATTAGAGAAGATGGTAGATTATTTAATAGTGATGAAAATATTCGCTCTACTTTAGAAAAAACTATTTATTATTTGGGGGATAAAGAATATATAAAAATGCAAGAATTAGCTCCTCGTATTAAAATAAATTTTATAAATAAAAATATTAAAGATTTAGTCTTATCTAAAAAATATGATTTAATGTATTTTTCTAATATTATACAATATGATGATACTTTGTTTAATACAGATACTCTTTATGAAACTTTGTTTGAAGAGAAAGAAGTTTTATTAGAAGCTTTTAAAGATTTGGTAATGGGCTTTGAAGATAACTTAAATTATGATGGAGTAATGATATTGGGATATATTTATACAATTTTATTTGAATGTAGTAGTATTAGTATTTTTAATAAAAAGGTGAGAGATAAAGTCTTTCAAAAATCTATATTTAATTATGAATATTTTATTTCAACAACCTATTATCAAGATGAATATTTAAGAAAATATCCTAAATCCTTAAAAGATGCTTATTTAATTTATAGGAAAAACTAAAAGCATCTTTTCTTTAGAAAAATAATTTTATATAATTATATATAATGAGGAAGGGTCAATATATGAAATGTGTGATGATTGAAGTAGCTGTTAATAGTTTAGATGAAGTTAATTTGTTAAATAGAAAGCTGTTAGATGAAAAGTTAGTTTCAAGTATTCAAGTAATAAATAGTGATAGTGTTTGGAGCTTTAAAGGAGAACTTGAAAAGGATAATGAGTATTTACTTTTTATGAAGACTAAAGAAGAGTTAATTAATGATGTGTATAAAGTAGTTAAAGCTATTCATAGTTATGAAGTATTTGAATTTGCCGTTTTTCCTTTAACTAGTCCAAGTAATGATTATTTAAAGTGGATAGAAGAGGAGACTAAGTAATTTTTTCTTGACTTGGAGTTAAGTCTAAGTGATAAAATTATCTTGTAAGAGAGAAAGAGGAAAATAATGGAAATAGAAATAATTGTTAATAATTTTATAAATAATGATATTAAAAGCAACCTTGATGAAAGAAGTAAATATCTTACTTTATTACCAGCTTTAATATCTACTAATAGTAAAGAGATATTTAAAGATAAATTAAGTGAAGCGATAACTCATGTAGATAAAGAATCATTGAAGGAAGCAGTATATCAGACTGTTCCTTATCTTGGTTATGGTAAAGTTTATCCATTTCTTGTAATAGCAGAAGAAGTTTTAGGAAAAATAGATTCAGCTTCTACTACAACAAATGAAGATAGATATTTTAAAGGATTAGAAACACAGTATGATCTTTTTGGTAAAGAAAATATTGATAAATCAAGAGATAATGAAAGTGAAGATTTTAAATTTATTTGGGATTATTTAGCAAGTTATTGTTTTGGTGATTTTTATACAAGAGGTTACTTAAACTATCAAGAAAGAGAACTAGTTACTTTTTCTACTTTAGCATCTTTTAGCGATGTAACACCTCAACTTTTATCCCATATAAATGCTAATTTAAGGTTAGGTAATAGTAAAGAGTTGTTAATAGAAGTAGTTAAAAATTTAGTTCCCTATCTAGGATTTCCTAGAAGTTTAAATGTAATAAGTTTAATAAAGAAAGGAAGTAATTAAAATGGATGAAAAACATGGAGGAGATTTTGGTTTAGGAAAGGAAAATAGTGCTTATAGTAAATACTTTATTGGTAAAAGTTATTTAAATCCTTTAACAGATATGTCTAAGACAAGTTTATTTATTGCTAACGTTACATTTGAGCCAGCTTGTCGTAATAATTGGCATATTCATCATGCTAAGAGTGGTGGTGGACAAATTCTTATTTGTGTTAGTGGTGATGGATGGTATCAAGAAGAAGGAAAAGAAGCAGTTAGTCTAAAACCTGGTATGGTTATTACTATTCCTGCTAATGTTAAACATTGGCATGGGGCAAAGAAAGATTCTTGGTTTAGTCACTTAGCTATTGAAGTACCTGGTGAAGATACATCAAATGAATGGTTAGAACCAGTTACTGATGATGAGTATAATAAATTAAAATAAGTAGATAATATTATTAATGTGGGAGGAAGATTATGGAAAAATCAAAAGTATATTTTATTAAGGAGATAACTCCTGAAAATATTATTAAAGTATATGTTGCTGTAGGTAAAAAATTAGAGGGTAATGTTGCAGTTAAAATGCATTCTGGAGAGAAAGGTAATAAGAATTATCTAAGACCAGAATTTATTAAAGATGTAATTAACTATGTTCATGGTACTGTTGTTGAGTGTAATACTGCTTATGAAGGAGCTAGAAACTCAACAGAGAAACACTTAGAATTAATTAAAGAACATGAGTGGGAGAAGTATTTTCCATTTGATTTGATGGATAGAGAAGGTCCTGATATGGAACTAGATATTCTTAATGGTAAAGTCTTAAAGAAAAACTATGTGGGGAAAAATTTAGCTAAGTATGATTCTTTGCTTGTTTTATCTCATTTTAAAGGACATGCTATGGGAGGTTATGGTGGAGCCTTAAAACAATTATCTATTGGTTGTGCTTCATCAGCTGGTAAAGCTTTAATACATACAGCAGGTGTAACAAATGATCAAATTAAACTATGGGATAATTTACCAGAACAAGATAGATTCTTAGAGGCAATGGCTGATGCTGCTAGTTCTGTAGTAGATTATTTCAAAGGTAATGCTGTTTATATCAATGTCATGAAAAATATTTCTGTTGACTGTGATTGTGATTGTAATGCCTCAGCTCCTTGTATGAAGGATATTGGTATACTTGCATCAGTTGATCCTGTTGCAGTTGACCAAGCTTGTCTTGATCTTGTATATAATTCTAATGATCCAGGTAAAGATAAATTAATACAAAGAATTGAATCACTTCATGGTGTACATACTGTAGAAGCTGCTTATGACTTAGGTGTAGGTAACCGTGAATATGAACTTATTGATTTAGATAAATAACATGGGTTAATTAACCTGTGTTTTTTCTTGCATTCTTTTAAAATTGTGATATATTTATCATAAGAGGTGTTGAAATGAAAAAGAAATTTAATTTAGGATTAGATATAGGTATATCATCAGTTGGTTGGGGATTACTTGAACTTGATGATAATGATGAGCCTTATAAAATATTAGATGCAGGAGTAAAAATATTTACACCTGGTGAAGTACCTAAGACTGGAGCTAGTAAAGCTTTAGCACGAAGACAAAAAAGGGGGTCAAGAAGAATTTTTCAAAGAAGAGAATATCGTCTTGATAGAGTAAGATTACTTTTAAGTAATTATAGTTTTTTACCAAAATTACCTAGTAGTGTTATTCCTAGTGAAAGAGAAGAAATATTAACTCTTGAGTTTGAAAAATTATTAAATAATTATTATAAGAATAAAAACACTAATCCCTACTTGCTTAAAGTAGAAGCCTTAAATAGAAAATTATCTGATGAAGAACTAGTTATTATCTTAAATCATTATGCTAAACATCGTGGTTATAAATCTAATAGAGAAGATGATAAAGATAGTGAAACTGGTAAAATAAAGAATGCTATTAAAGATAATAAAAAGATTATGAGTGATAATCACTATGAAATAGTTAGTGAAATGTTTGTTAAGGATGGAAAGTTTAAAGATAAAATTAGAAATACTACAGATGATTATAAGATGTCTGTTACAAGAGAGATGTATTTAGAAGAGATAGATAAAGTTTTAACTGCCCAAATAAAATATGGTCTAATAACAGAGAAATTTAAGGAAGAATACATAAATATATGGCAAAGTCAAAGACATTATTCTAAAGGACCAGGTTATTATTTTTATAAAGAAAATGGTATCTTAAAGAAAAAATTATCACCATATGGGGATGAGAAAAGCTTAATAGCAAGAATGGTAGGAAAGTGTAATTTTGATCAACTTCCACGTGCTCCTAAATGTGCTCCATCAGCTGAAGTATTTGTATTCTTAGAAAGATTATTAAATTTAAGATATAAAACTATAGCAGATTATAAAAAATTGGAAGTTAAGGAAATAAGAGAAATATTAGAACTTGCTAAAAGTAAAGATAAAGTAACTTATAAAGATATAGCGAAAATAATTAATTTATCTGATATCGTTTTTAAAGATAATAACCTAAGTAAAAAAGATTATGCTAAATGTATTTTAGAATATAAGAAAAAATATAATCTTGATGAGTTTGATTATAGTAAATTAACAGATGAAGAGAAATCTACTTATAAACAGATACAAGATAAGAAAAAATTAGATAATATTTTTGGAGAATTAAAAACTTATACTGTTTTTAGAAAGAATTTTACTAAATGGAACAAAAATGAATGGGATAAAATTAAAGATAATTTCAAATTATTAGATGAAATAGCAACTATTCTTACAGATTGTAAATTAGATGAAGATATTAAAAGAGAAATAGAAAAATCAGATATTATAGATAATAGTTATAGTGAAATTATTATTAGTTTACCTAATTTAAAAGACCATTTAATGCTATCTTTAAATTTAATATATCAGCTTATTCCATTATTATTAGAGGGAAAACGTTATGATGAAGCGATGAATTTATTAAATTATACTTTTAATGATACTTCTTCTATGAGTGTTAAACATGATTTATTACCTCCAATAAATAGTGAAGATGGTATTACTAACCAAAGAGTTTTAAGAAGTCTTGCTCAAAGTAGAAAAGTAATTAATGCTATTATAAAGAAATATGGTATGCCTAAAGAAATTAAAATAGAAACAGCAAGGGAATTAGCTAAAACTAGAGAAGAGAGAAATAAAATCGAAAAAGCACAGAAAGAAAGATATGAAGATAATTTACAAATTAAAGAGTTGTTAGTATCTTTAGTACCAGATGAATTTTCAAATGTTGATAAAGTATCAAGTACAGATTTATTAAAATATAGATTATGGATGGAACAAGGCGAAAGATGTGCTTATAGTCGTAATAGTATAAGTATTGAAGAAATATTTAATAATAACTTAGTTCAAATAGATCATATTTTACCTTATTCAAGAACTTTTGATGATAGTTATTTTAATAAGACTTTAGTTTTAACTAAATATAATCAAGAAAAAAGAGAAAGAACTCCTTATGAATGGTTTGGTAATACACCCAATTGGGGTGAGTTTAAAAATTATATTACATCTTTAAATATACCTGATAAGAAAAAAGATAATTATTTGTTATTAAAACTTACTGAAGAGATGTCTAGTGAGATGAGAAATCAAAATTTGAATGATACTAAATATATTAGTAAGTTCTTAGTAAGTTTTATTAAAGCTAATTTAAATGTTGAGAAAGTTAGTTCTTATAGTGGTTCTATTACAGGTAAATTAAGAGCAAAATGGGGCTTAAATGGTTTAACTCATAGCCTAGAATCAAATAATTATTATCTTAAAAGAAATAGTTATGAAGAGATTAAAAAGAATAGGGAAAACCATTTACATCATGTTATGGATGCTTTAGTAATCGCTACTATTACTAAGAGTTTAGAAAATAAAATTACTGGTTATGAAAAAATATATCGTTATTTCATTAATGCTACTAGTAGTACTTTAGAGGAATATATAGATAATAATGGTTTTTCAATATCTGATTATATTGATGATAAAACAGGTGAGTTTAGTAATGAAGGAATAAAGAAACTTATAGAAGATGCTTTAAAAAATAAAAAAGTTAAACAAGATAGGAAACATAAAGAGTTATATTATCTCGAATATCCTCTTCCTTATGATAATTTTGTAGAAGAGGCAAAGATAAGGGTTTATGAAAGAGATGAAGAAATATTAAAATATAAGTTAAGAGAGTTCAAAACATATAGTGAAGAAGAATTAAATAATGTTCATCCAATATATCCATCATTTACTAAGCCTAAACTAAGTGGGGCACTACATAAAGAAACAATTTATGGATATAATGAAAATACAAATACTTTAACTAATAGATTAAGTGTAAATTCTAATAAATTTAATGCAAAGAAGCTAGAGTGTATTTTAAATAAAGATAGTGGGAGTAGAGATGTATATAATACTTTAGTTGAATGGTTAGATGGTTTTAATACAGGAAAAGAAGCCTATGATAAGAAAGGATATCCTATTAATAAAAAGAGTGGTAATTTAATAAAAAAAGTTACTATAGAGTCTCCTTATGATGGTAAAGGACATTTTATAAATGGTAAATTTGTTGAGAAAGAAGATATTTATCAGATTAATGTTTATAAGAAAGATAAAGAAGATAAATTATATTTTGTTGGGTTTGATTTGTTTGATTTAGCGCAGATAAAAAATGGTAAAGATTTTAATCTTGTATTATGGTATGGACAAGGTGATTGTAAGGTTAATTTAAAATATAGTGAATTGAATGAAAGTTATAATTTATATTTAAGTTTAACTAGGAATCAGCTTATAGAAGTTATAAAAAATGATGGTACTGAAGGAATATGTTATACTGTGGGATTTTCTAGTGGTATGTTCGAGGTAAAAGGTTTAATTGGTGATGGTAAAGATATTTGTGGTGAAGATAATTTATTTGTAAAAGAGCGGTCTCGATATCAATTGACTATCTCAACTATAAAAGATATTAAAAAATTAGAGATAACTACTTTAGGAGAGATTAATGGGTTATAGGCAAGTTGTTATTAAAAAGTGTGAGAAGATTAATTTAAAAGATAGACAGTTAATAGTAAATAAAGATAATAATAGTTATAAAGTGCCTCTTGAAGATATTAATTTTGTTTTACTAGAGGATAATACCACAACTATCACTTCTAAAATATTGGCAGCATTTGGAGAAGAGGGAATATGTTTAATAGTATGTGATAATAAATATGAACCTATTAGTATTATGTATCCTTATAATTATCACTTTAAACAGTTAGAAAATATTGAAAAACAATTATCCTTAGATGATGCATCTAAAAAAATAATATGGAAAGAAATAGTAAAAGCTAAAATAGAAAATGAAATAGCCGTACTATGTAAGTGTACGCAAGATGAAAAAGTGATAAATAAATTATCTCAATACATTAAAGAAATTAAAGATGGTGATGAAACGAATAGAGAGGGTCTTGCGGCAAAAATATATTTTAGAAGTTTATTTGGTAGTGAATTTATAAGATTTTATGATGATGCTATTAATTCTGCTTTAAATTATGCTTATCAAATTGTTAAGAGTTCTATTATTAGAACTCTTAGCATTTATGGGCTTAATTCATATTTAGGTGTTAATCATAAATCAAAGGTTAATAATTTTAATTTAGTATATGATTTAATAGAACCATATAGGGCAATAGTTGATTTATATGTTTATAATATTAAAGATAATTTAACAATACCACTTTCATTTGAGATAAGAAAAGAGTTAATTAATATTTTAAATATTCCTGTTTTAATTAATAATATGAAATGTACTTTAGAATATAGTATTGAAGTTTTAATAAAAAGTTATATTAAAACTATAGGTATTGGTGAGATTAGTTTAAGTTTTCCAAGAATTATAGAATAGAAGGGAATAATGTGATAAATAGATTTATGAGATTAATTGTAATGTTTGATTTACCAGTTGTAACAGCGGAGGAAAGAAAAATTTATAGTAAATTTAGAAACTTTCTAATTAAAGATGGGTATATTATGATACAGTTTTCTATATATTCTAGAATATGTAAAAATAGTGATGATGTTTCTAAACATATTAATAGAATAAGACAAAATATACCTGATAAGGGCAATATTAGATTATTACAGGTAACAGAAAAACAATATCAAGATATGATTTTATTATGTGGTAGTAAAGTAACTGAAGAAGAGATGTCTATTGATAATTTGATTGTATTTGAATGAAAAAAGACTATAGTGAAAATTTACTATAGTCTTTATAACATATAAAAAGGTCGAAAAGGCTCGACCAAACCTTAAGGCATTAGTGCCTTATTACAGTAACCTGTAAAAATTTAAGTAATATACATCTTTCGATGTAATTAGATAATATCAATAATTTCATACTCTGTCAATAATTTTTTACAAACTAATTTTAGAAATTCAAGTTCAACCTTATCTTTATATAG
>CAZJKS010000039.1:0-10081 GCA_964546695.1 uncultured Muribaculaceae bacterium
TATTTCCATTGTTATTTTTTCTAGAGTTTCTTCATTGAACATAGTTTAGCCCCCTTTTAAAAATCATATTAATCATTATTCAACAATTCTTTTCTCTCTTTTTTAATTTTATTGACTTCAACAGTTCTTATAGCATGTAACATCATTAAAAAACATTTATTATACCATTCCATTAATTCTGTTTCTTTAAAGGATTTAAATGGTTCTTCTTTAATTGGATGATTTACTCCCATTTTATTTACTATCATTCCTATAGAATCATATAATCCTGTATCAAAAGATTTAACATTAATATTATTTTCTATATACAAATCTATCTTTTTTAGTATTTTTTTCTTTTCTTCTATATTATTTTTAATTCTAAAATCATTATATTCCAATAATATATTTGCTATATTCTCTGGAACTAATACTAACACTGAATCAGTATCACTATCTCTCTTAACTATAATAACTTTATCTTCTACTTCTTTTAATTTATAATTCATTTTTTCTAATATTTTAGGGATATTTTCCATTGCAGCAATAGCCTTTTGAGATAACTCTATTGAATCTTCTTTTTTTATTAAAAACCACATATTAGCTAAAAACTCTAAAAAATATAAAAATGTAGTTTTATCTATTTGTTCTACTCCATATATCAAAGCTTCTTCATAATTTACTCCAATAAATTTTAGATATTCATCAACATCAATAAAAGTATCCCTGTATTTCCATTTTAAGAATATCATTTCATTTATTGCTTCAATTACTGTCGTACAGTCTTTATGATGATACCTATCCTCATATATTGCACCATTTTCATCTTCACAAAATATTCTAAATAATCTTTCAAATTCACTATTTATATCCAATCTGTTTTCTAAATCAAAAATACTTTTCATACAAACTTCCTTTAACTCTTATATTTATTGTAATTTACCTTTTAATTTACTGTCTACTATTTTTGCACTTGGACAATATTTATGTACAATTAATTTAGCAATTTCTTCTTGAGTTTCTGTTACTTTAGGTCCTAATAGCACCTCCATATCTTGCAATGCTTCTTCTGACAATTGTAAAAAGAATCTTTTATATGGTGCTTTTAGTTTTGTATCTTCTAATCTTAAAATTAAATTTCTCTGTTCTGATTTGTTTTTACAAGACATCAATTCTTTTATAGAATATGGCCCCATATTTATAATATATCTAACTTCCTTTTGAAAACTCCAATTACTTCTTTTATATCTTCCCAATTTCTTAAAAGAATAATTTATAGTTTCGTTCATATTAATCTTATCATTATCTATCTTTTCTACTTTTTTTGTTACATTTTTTATATGTGGATATAGTTCCTTTTCATCTTCTGTATAAATTACATGTTCTAATAATGGTGAATTTGCTGTAATACATGCTTTATCATCTATATATAATCTATTATAATCTATATAACTTTCACAATCTTCGCTAAAAAAATATTCTCCTTTTTTATAAAAGTATTTTTTAAAAGGATACTCTTTTAATTTTATTCTTACTCCTTGCATATTTGGAGTATACATATTCCACATAGGAATAGATTCACTAGCATCATTTGTCCAGCGACTAACATAGCATATCTTTCCAATTTGTTCTATATCTTCTGAATTTGCTTCTTCTAAATCATCTACATTTTGTAAACTATTAAATGCTAATGTTTTATTTTTTAATATTAATAATAATGTGTCTATACTAGTATAATGATATAAATAGTTTTTCATATACATTTCCTTTCACAATTTATCTAGTTAAATTTCTATTTTATCTAGATTTATTTCTCCATTCATAAGTTTTGGCAATATTATTTCTCTTAATCTATCTAGCTCTATATTTTCTTTAATTATATTTTCTTTCTCCTCCTGTATTTTATTGGCAATTATTTCAAACTTTTTTAAACAATCACTCTGAGGCATTACTACCTTATAATCTTCTAGTATTTGTTTAGGCAAAGCTAAAACTGTTGTTCCTGTTGCACTTCCTGCCACTAATCTTTTATATCTTTCAGTTAATAAAGTATAAAAGACAAATAATTTAGGTAACTTTAAATTTTTAATTCCGTATATATGGTGTGAATATATAATCTTATCACTTTTATAAATTGATGGAATAATTGCAGGGCTCCCAATAATATCTCTATTTTGCGTCATATCAGTATTTGCAACTACAATTTCTCCAACGTTAGTTGTGACATTGTCTTTAAATTTTCCTGAATAATATTTGTTTTTTTCTAATCTAAATACACCATTTGGCATTATATTTCCAAGATTTATCATTGGTATTCCTTTATCATTCAAAAATTTTCCTTTGTATGATAAACCTCTTTCAACCTTTAGATAATCTCCTAATTTAATTATTTTCCATCCATCTGGTATTTGTCCTAATTCACTATCTTTCATCTTTCCACCTGATGATTTATATGGTTGTCCACATTCATTTAAAAATTCAAAATCAACAAACCATCTTTTATAAATCTGCTTACTAATATTTATCAAGTTACTGCTTATTCGATCATTTAATTCTATTTTTCTTTCTATATCTGATAAAATTCTAGCTATTTTTTGTTGAATTTCTATTGATGGAAGTGGTATATCTATCTCTTCTAAATCTTCTTTTTTTATTGATGGATAAGCACTTGTAGATGTTTCAGCTATAGCATACAGTTTTTTTGTAATAATTGGTAATGTTATATATGAATATAAATATTCTGGTAAAACCTCATCTTTACATCTTAATACGGCGAATCCTGTTGATACTATCATGTTTTTTAATGGTGCTCTTAATATTCCATAATGGCACAAGTTTGGTCTTACCGTTGAATAAATAATATCATTTTTTCTAACTATTCTCTTCGCTCTACTAGGTGCATCCTCTAAACTCAATTTTACTATATTATCCACCTTTCCTTTAGTTATATTAGATGTATCTAAATAATTAATTATACGTTCTTTGTAGTTTTTATTAATATTTTCACTATTTATTTCTACCAAATCTTTTAATTTTTTATATTTCATAACCTATCACCTCCAAGTTCTTCTTTATTTCATCTTCCAACTTGTGAGACTCTTCAAATTGTTTTCCAAGTTCAGTAGTTAATGTTTTCATTTTTTCTTCAAAAGGAATGCTATCATCTTCCTCTTCTTCTACTCCAACATATCTTCCTGGCGTTAATACATAGTTATTTTCTTTTATTTCATCTATTGTTACCGCTTTGCAAAAACCTAGTACATCTTCATAATTTTCATTGTTTTGATAGTTATGATATGTATCTGCTATTTTCGCAATATCATTTTCATCTAACTCTCTTAATTTTCTTGTAACCATTTTTCCTAGATTTCTGGCATCAATAAATAAAGTCTTTCCTTTTTGTTTTTTATTTCTATTTAATATCCATATACTACAAGGTATTGTAACTGTATAAAATAAGTTAGAAGGCATAGCTAAAATACAATCTACTAAATCTGCTTCTAGTATATTTTTTCTTATTTCACCTTCTCCACTTGTATCACTAGATAATGCACCATTTGCTAATATTACTGCTGCCTTACCATTTATTGATAATTTAGAAATCATATGTTCTAACCAAGCATAGTTAGCATTTCCCTTTGGTGGTATTCCATATTTCCATCTTGGATCATCTAATAATTTTTCTTGTCCCCAATCTGAAATATTAAAAGGTGGATTTGCTAATATAAAATCTGCTTTTAAATCTTTGTGTAAATCATTTTGAAATGTATCATCTGCAAATTTTCCTAAATTTCCTTCTATACTTCTTATTGCTAAATTCATCTTTGCTAATTTCCAAGTTGTTGGATTTTTCTCTTGTCCATATATACTCAAATTATTTACATTTCCTTGATGTCTTTTTATAAATTTTAAGCTTTGTACAAACATTCCACCAGAGCCACAACATGGGTCATAAACTCTTCCTTTATATGGTTCTATCATTTCTACCATTGTTCTAACTAAACAAGCTGGTGTATAAAATTCTCCACCTTTTTGTAATTCATTTGATGCAAATTGTCCTAAAAAATATTCATATATTCTTCCTAAAATATCTTTATCTTGTGCTTCTTTGCTTCCGATTCTCACATTTGTAAATAAATCAATTAATTCTCCCAAATTAACATTTTTATAATCAGGACTATTATATTGTTTTATCAAAACTCCTTTTAAGCTTGGATTCTCTTGTTCTATTGCTTCTAAAGCACTATCTAAAATCTGACCAATATTACTATCCTTTGAATGAATATTTAAATATTCCCATCTTGCTTTAGCTGGTACATAAAAAATATTTTCTGCTGTATAAGAATCTCGATCCTCTTCTAATCCATATCCTTCTTCAACAAGTTCTTGATATTTTTCTTCAAATGAATCAGATATATATTTCAAAAATATTAACCCTAACACAATAAACTTATAACTTGATACAGGCACAGCACCTCTCATTTTATCTGCTGCTTCCCATAATTTTTTCTCTAAATCTTTTAATTCTTCTTCTTTCATTTTTTTGCACCTCTAATTTTATATTTTTTATAATTTATCATTAATACTTTCAATAGTCGTCATTATATATATTACTTCATTACAGTACTCTTTTCCTTTATTATATTTCTGCACAACATCCTTTATAAAATATGCATCCAAATTTTTATTATTTTTTATATATTCTTCTTTAGTTTTTAAATATTGATTTTTTATTATTTTATATCCTTTTTTTACGCTAGTCCTATCTGTTATTACTCTCCTAGTTTCAACTTGCATTATTCCAAGGGTAGCTTTCCTTGTAAAAAAGAATTTTATATATTCTAGTATTCTATAGGCGAAAGGTCTATTATAATTTTCATATAATAATATACTGTATGTAATATTTTTTAACTGGTCATTTTTAGTTGTTATTATGTCATCATATTTATCTTTAAAATATAAATATTTATTTTTTATATATTTGTCTTTTCTTTTTTTCTCTTCTCTATTATTTGTTTTCATATTATTATATATCCTGTCTTTAATTACAACGAATATAAAAATAATAATTGACACCCATATTCCATCTCTCAATTCATCTATCGAAACAAAAATTTGATTAGTTTTTGTTATAAATGTATAATATATTATCAGACAAATAGATATACTAACTACTGAAAGTACTATTTCTGCCTTCCAGTTATATAAATCCTTCCTTCTTAAAACGAATATAATATTTATCCACTTTATAATATAGTAAAAAACTGTAATTAGATAAATTTTTTCTACTAACCAAGATTTCTCTATTTCATATAAAATGCCAGAAACAAGAATAATATATATAACAGGAACCAAAATTCTTATTAAAATATTCAATCCAATAGGCTTGTCTAGATGATTTGAAAATTGAAAACTGGAATAGTTTATAGAAACATACTCCTTTATATGATCTAATTCTTTTGTCAAAACTAGCATAAACAAGAACTCTAGAAACGCTAATATAAAAAATACTAAATAGTTCATTCTATTCTCCTTCTGTATCTTCACTTAATTATGCTAACAGTTTAATATATTACTGTATCTTCAAAATTAATTTTCTGTTAAATACATCCATATTATATCATTAATAATCTTTAGTTTTTCCAACTCGTTTTTTAATTCTATTAAATTTGACGTAAATACTTTTTTCCATTTTAAATCTTTGGATATTATTAATATTTTATACCCTTTTGCTAATAAATTCAATGAATTATTTTGTTTTATTTTTAAATCCAACCATTCTCTTCTTTTATCTATTATCTTATACTTTTTATTTATCATAACTCTTCCACCTCATACTCCCACAAACCAAGCTGTCCCTTTGCTGGAATTAGCTTTTCAAACACCTCTACATCTTCCAATTGCCAGCCATAGTTTTCGCTAAATGAACTTTTGGTATAAATATCTGCATTTTCCTTTAATAGCATTCCTTTAAATTCTGTAGTCATTTTTATACAATCTACCAATGTTACTTTTCCTAAAATTTCTCCTCTTGACAATTTTTCTGGCAAATATTTTGCTAATCTTTTCATTGCCTCTTTGTCTATTCCTTTTCCTGCATGTATTAGCAAATCTCCTCTGTATTTGGTTTGCCAGCTTCTGAATTCGAATCTTTTATATCCTTGCATTATTAGTGTTGCCCATGGCTGTTTTATCGTTAATACTTTCATATGACCTCACTTCACCTTTTCCATATATTTCACATACTTCCTATAACTACGTTTGCAAATTAAACACATTTAATCATTTTATGTTAAATTTGTAAATATATTTCTTGATTTTTGTTGATATTTTCCTTTTAGCTATGTATAATTATTGCTAACAGAAAATATTATAACTTATTTTTCTAAATTAACTTTAAACGGTTTTATAGTAAATTATAATATTATTTCATCCAACACCCTGCATAATTCTTTCACGGAGGTGCATTTATGATTGGTAATCCTATTAATTATGATAAAATATATAACGATAATCAAGCTTTATGGAGCAAACCTAGCTTAGATGCTGAACTTAAACGATACATTAAGCTTCTTAACGGAAAAAATGTGTTGGATTTAGGTGTTGGTGAAGGGCAAAACTCTGTTGCTTTAGCAGAATCTGGCTACAATGTAACTGGCGTTGATATTTCTGGTAAAGCTTTAGAAATTTGCAAATCTAATTTTTCAAATATTAACATTCTTAAGGAAGATATACGCACCTTCAATATTATACCCAACAATTTCGATTTAATAATGTCTAGATGTGTATTTCATTTTTTGCATAAAAATGATGTAATATCCATTATTAATAATATCAAAAATAATCTAAACCCAAACGGATTAGTATATATCCTTGTGTTTTCTACTAATGATCCTGGCATAAAGAAAAAATACAATAATCCAAATTTTGATATTTTGGAAAATAATGTATTTCATAATTTGTCTGATGATACATATAAAAGTTATTTTTCTAAAAACGAGATTTTAGAACTTTTCTCAGATTTCGAAACCATTTTTATTTCTGATGAATATAGTTTAGACTTAAGTCATGGAAAGCCTCATTATCACGGATATATAAAATATATAGGGCAGAAAATCACAAAATATATTCCAAACGATCTGGGACATAAGAAGATTAATCAATTTTAAGCATAAATTCAAAACAATTGTGTATAAATTTATATTAAGCTAATTATTGATAATTTGGAATCAATTTTAATTAAAGATATACATTTACAATGATTTCACTTGATATTTTATTTGCAAACGTGTATAATCATATCATTGATTACCATAATTAAATAAGATTCAATTTAGACACTATGAAATCAAAAAAAATTAATAATTACACTAAAGAAAATAAGGAGAAAACTCTTTTAAATATTGCTATAAGGCAACAAACAAATTATAGGAAGTGATGTTTAAATGATTAAATATGTAGAAAAAACTCCTTCAGCATTTGAACTTAATTATTTAATGGATTCTGTTGGTTGGGGCATGAGAGATCCATTTGTAATGGAAGAAGCTTTAAAAAATACTTTATTTTCTTTTTGCGTTTATGATGATGATAAATTAATTGGTTATGGTAGAATTATTGGAGACAAAACCGTATTTTTACACATTCAAGATTTAGTGGTAATGCCAGAATATCAAAATAGAGGTATTGGTAGCACAATAATGGAGAACTTGATAACTCAAGTAAATAAATACAAAGAAGTTAATCCTTCTATTAGAACTTATCTTGGTGCTTCCAAGGGTATGGAATCTTTTTATGAAAAGTTTGGTTTTATTCTAAGACCTAATGAAGATTTAGGCTCTGGAATGATTTTATATTAGAAAAGGACGTGATTTTGTGGCAGCTGAAAAGGCTGGTACTATTTTGCTTGCTCCAAAAACGAAAAAAATTGCTTTAGTTTTTGGAGATAACCCTACTTACTATTCTTTTCCTAAAGGGCATCTTGAACCCAATGAAACTCTTGCAGAATGTGCTGTTCGAGAAACTGAAGAAGAAACTTTAAGAGCTAATCATTTGCTTATTAATCAAGAAATCTATTGTTTAACATATACTACTCCTGCTGGAGAAGATGTTATAAGTCATTACTATTTAGCTATTGATAATGGTCCTACTTTAAGAAATATTAATTTAGATGATAGAAAGAACTCAGATTGGTTTAGTCCTGATGAAATTGATTCTCTCTTTACTTATGATAATTTAAAAGAAATGTGGAACACGTTAAAACCTCCTATAACCACACTTTTGCACAATGATGGAATAATTACCCCTGCTATTTTAACAGATTTAGGAATCTGTCCTACTTGCTACGATAGAAAAAATGGCAATTCTTTATATGGAAATAATGTTGATAAAATGCTTTTTGAAAATAATGAATTCGAGTGTTTTTTAGTTGGTAATCCTCGTGCTGATGGCCACATTGCTATTTCTTCTAAAAAACATTACAAAGACATGATGGAAATTCCAGACAAACTATGTAATGATATTTTTGTTTTTGCCAAAAAAGCTATGAATATCATAAAAGATATTTATAGTTCTGAAAGTGTTTATTTATGCACAATGTGTGATGGTCCAATGAACCATTTTCATGTTCAATTAATTCCTAGATATAGCTTTGAAAAAAGAGGCTCTAAAAATTTTGTTAAACCTAGAAAAGATTATGTAGAAGATAGAGGAAAAATTGAAGCTCTAAGAAATAGACTAAACCAATAACTAGGAGGTTTACATGATTATTGAATATAATTCAAAATATGATGACCAGATTAAGGATTTACTTGTTGATTTGCAAAATTATTTAATAGATATTGATGATTGGCACACACAAGTTTTACTCCCTAACTATAAAGAAGAAATTTTTAAAATGGATATGCAAATGATTGAAGAGCAAAATGGGAAAATTTATCTTTCGATAGAAAATAACATAGTTAACGGCTTAATTATTGGTGTTATAGATGAAAAAGATGAAGTAGATAGACTTACTAATGATTGTGCAAAAACCGGTTCTGTACTTGAACTAATTGTAAAGAGCAATATTCGAGGTAATGGTATTGGTAGAGCTCTTTTAGACAAAATAGAAGATTATTTTAAGAGCCTTGATTGTAAAAGAATTAATATTGAAGTCTTTGGTCCAAATAAAAAAGGACTAAATTTTTATGAAAAGAATGGCTATATTATTAGAGATGTGATTGTTTCTAAACAAATTTAAAATAAAGGAGAACTATATGCCATATATAATAAAAGATTACGAGGATAAGTATGCTGAAGAAGTTTCAAAAATTATTACTGAGAATTTATTAAAAGTAAATTCTTTAGATTATGGACTAGAATTCGTACAAAAAACTGTTGACGAATATACTCCAGAAGGCGTTAAGGAAATTTTTTCTAAAAGGACAAAGGTCTTTATTGCATTAGAACAAGATAAGGTAGTAGGAACAGCAGGTATTGATAAATCTTGGCATAATGCTGATGGAGAGTATTGGATTTTGACCGTATTCGTTGATATTGTTTATCATGGACATGGAGTTGGCAGAATGCTTATAAATAAGGTGGAGGAATTTGCCAAAAACATATCTGCAAAAAAACTAGTAATTCCTGCATCAATTGCTGGATGTGAATTTTATCACAAATTAGGTTATGAATACAAAGACGGAAAAAAAGAATTAAACGAAGGTAAAATGTACATTATGGAAAAATATTTATAAGTTAAAATATTACATGATTTCGCTTTTATTTTATAATATATATAATTTTTTTAGAAAGGGAAATAAATATATGTATAATCGTATTTGTATAATTGGTGGCTCTGGAACTGGGAAAACCACATTAGCAAATAAGCTATCCGAAATATATGAACTCCCTGTTACTCACATTGATGGAATTCACCATTTATCTAATTGGGAAATTAGAGATAAAGACGAGCGAGATAAAATAATTCTTTCTCTAATAGAAAATGAGAAATGGATTATGGATGGCACTTATAAAACAACTCTAAAACCCAGAATGGAAAAAGCCGACTTAATAATTTGGCTTGACTATTCTACTTTTGCACAAATGAGAGGTATTTTAAAAA
>CAZJKS010000040.1:0-10072 GCA_964546695.1 uncultured Muribaculaceae bacterium
TTCAAAAGTTTTATTAATAGTTTTTTATTCTATCTTTATTTTTAAAATACAACATATCATTAATCAAAATGTTTTACCCATTTATGAATATAAAATAATAATATTATTTGGTATTGAAATCATTTGCTCATAAATCCGTTTAACCATAACTTATTTTATATTTATAAAATCTAAATTCCAAAAAAATAATATATTTAAATAATTACAACTCTAATTATATCATGCATATGCTTGTTTCTTGAACATTATTTTTCATGATATAAAAAGCACCTAATTAAAGGTACTTAAATAAAACTAAATATTTTTTGTCTCATCCTTCTCTTCTATTAATTTATTTATTATTTTTCTTGTTATAATTATTAAAACAGAAACGATTTTAATACTTAAAAATACATTTATTATTTGAATTATATCTAGTATTAGTTGGATGAGACATTTATGTTTAATTAAAAAGTTTCTTAATCTCATAAATCTCACCCTTCTTTAAAGGCAAGACAATTTTTATAACAGCAAAATAATTTTTATTAGCATAAATTATCTTGCCTTTTTATTTTTATCTTAAACAAGATAATCTACACTTCCTTTCTTTTTTTATGATCATCTTTTAATATAAAAAGGCTCAAGGAAAGAGCCAGTACTTTACTTATTTAAACATACGAAGTGCAACTGGTCTTTATCCTTAAATTTATCCATGTTTACTATTGTAATAATATTTAACATATCAATCACACTCCTTTCCTTTTATTACAAATTAAATATAACTTAATTATAAATATCTGTCAACTTTTTTTGTTAACAAAAATAATCATATTTATATCATATGATTATTTAATGAAAATACCCTTAAACTAACACTAGCCAAAATATCATCTTCATCAATAAACCCAATGTATCTTGAATCAATTGAACTTTCACAAATATCACAACCCACAAAATATTTGTTTTTTAAAAAAATTTATGATATAAATAAATTAACAGTAGTAAACGAAAGGAGGTTATCATATGCCAGGCCCAGGAGGACACCGAGGAGGTGGAGGTCATCACGGACCACATGGTGGACCACCACCAGCTCACCACCATCATATGCATCATCATCATCATCGAAGAGGATGCTTACTTAGCTTTATTGTAATGGTTAGTGTTGGAGTAGTATTATTTTCAGGAATAGTTTATATGTTTATGTAACAAAAAGGCTTAAAGCCTTTTTTTCAGTATATCAATTGTAAATAGTAATATAAAAAGCAATAAAACTATGCCCTTTTAACTTTACCATTTTTGTAAATTTTTATATTGTCTTTTATTAAATTTCTCTTTTCAAAAAGCATATTTATTAAAGTCATTTCTCATTAACTTATTTTCTATACTAATAATAAAATTCTTATTTTACAGAGCTATTTAAATATGTTATTATTTTTATAAGGATTAGGTGAGTATATATGTTTAAAGAAATATTAAGTGAGGTACAAAATAAATATAAGAAAGTTCAAGAAGAAAATAAAAGATATCAAGATTTATTAAATAAGTGTTCTTTACTTCCTAACTTTTTTCCTTACAACATTGATAATAAGACTTCAACTATAAGTTACAAACCCCTTATGAATTTATGTCCTGAGTTAAATGATGATAATGCCATTATTCTTAGAAACATTATTCCAATAGATGAAATTATCATATCTTGTATCTATTCTATAGAATGTAAAACCAACATAAAGTTTTATTTTGTTACAACTACTAAATATCTATGGCTTATTAATAGTACTGGTTATCTTAAATATAATTATCAAGATTTAACTATTGATATTATTAAAAGTAGACTATTAACTAAATGTATATTACTTAGCAATATGTTATTTAACATAAATGGTGCTAATGAAACATTATTAAACTTTGTTAAATTAATTGAAGATAGTAATAACCGAGAAGAAATAATTAATAAGCAACTACAAACTTTTTGCAATACTACACCTAATATTTATTATCTCAATGATATAGCATCAGGTATTAGTATTGGTATTAATAATGAAATTGTATTTCACACAAGAGATTTCCATTATAAATACAATATTCGTGATATTGAAAACTATGAACTGCTTTTAGATAATATGGTTGTAAGAGAAAAGAAAAACAGTCATAAAAATAAGCTTACAGCAAATAAAAATAGTTGTTATGAAATGATAATTCGTATTACTACTAATGATCAAGAGTTTCTCATTCCAATTTTAGAGAAAAATTCTTTTACTACTTTATATACAGCAACTAATAAAGAATTTAGAGAAAACAGAGAATTTGCAAATAAAGTAATTGATTTACTAGATGAATTAGATGATAAACTATTAAATGGTGAATTATAAAAATCACTAAATAAAACACCAATCTTTAACTCATCCTATAAGCACTAGCTCTTTTTAAAAGAGCTTTTTATTTATGTACTTATTAATCAATTCCTCCTGTTCTATCTAAAGGTAGAAAAATAAAACTTGTTCTACCAACTAATTGGTCTTTTTTAATAAATCCTAATTCTCTACTATCTAAAGAATTTACTCTATTATCTCCTAATACCAAATAAGAATCTAAAGGAACAGTATCACTACCCAAAGTTTCAATATCAAAATCTTCAGTTTCACCATGATCAAAATCTTCTTCTATCGCTTCTCCATTCACATACAAAGTATTATCAATATATTCTATATGCTCTCCAGGTAGTCCAATTATCCTTTTAATCAAATATTCATCTGGCATACTAATAACAACTATATCAAATCTTTCAGGTTCACTAAAATAATAAGCTGTCTTATTTAAAATCATAACATCTCCTTCATCTAAAGTTGGATACATAGATTTCCCATTTACTTTAATAGGAGTAACTATAAAAGCTTTGATAAATAAAACAACAGCAAGAACAATTATATATGGTAATATTGTTTTTAATTTCTTCTTCATAATTTATCCTTTCTAATACATTAATATTATACATCTAATTTAACGTTAAGAAAAGAAAAAAAAGAACTATTGTTGTCCTCTTTCTTTAATACGATACTGACCTTTTCTATTTCTTAAGACATTTCCTAATTTAGCACGTCTTACTTTACCATGTCTTAAAACGGTAAGTTTTGCAATTTTTGGTGAATTAAGAGGGAATATCCTTTCAACTCCTACTCCTCCACTAACTTTACGAACAGTAAATGTTTCACTAACACTACCACCACGACGAGCTATTACAATTCCTTCAAAAGCTTGGATTCTTTCACGTTTACCTTCAATAATTTTAACATCAACACGAACAGTATCTCCCACTCTAAACTCAGGAATGTTCTTATTAATTTGTTTGTCATTAATTTTGTCAAGTATATTCATATTAGATCCTCCTTTAACTATTAACCAATGTTCATAACCAAAGTGCCAGCGGAACATTTTTTTGACGGTTTTAATTATATCATATATCTAATCATTTTGTAAAGAATTATTTTCACTAGCAAGCACTCTAACAACAGCTCTATTAGTAAAATCTAAACTATTAATAACTTTTCTCATAGTATTTATATTCATATCTCTAATTAAATCAACATAATTATTAATAACTTTATGATAATTAATTAAATCATCTACAACTGTATCAACTAAACTATCAGCGTAATCAGTCTTAATAACTTCACTAGATATCCATACTTTCTTAAGTCTTTCCAAATCTTCTTCAATTACTTCTAAATTAGCTAAATATTTTTCTAATTCTTTCATATATACAGGATAATTTAAAACATCTGCTTCTATAGTAAAAGTAATAATATTACCAATATCTTGAAAATAATATCCACTCCTACTTACTAAATGTCTTTTTCTAACCATATCTCTAAATAATGAACTAGAACCAAAACAAAGAGATATTAACATATTAAGATACAAATCTAAAGTTATTTTATTCTTTACAGGAAAATTACTTTTCTCCATCTTAAAACCTATTGTAAGTTTCTCTACTTTAACATCCCTATTAACTTCCTCATATTCTTTAACAACCTTAACTGGCTCCTTATACTGTTTAACTTTAATTTCTTTATCATAATCTAAATTAAACTTACCTAACGTATCACTAACTATTTTAATAACGTTATCAGCATCAACCGCTCCCCCTACTACTAAAAACATATTATTAGGTTGATAAAAAGTATTATAACACTTATATAAATCTTCTTCAGTAATTTTATTAATACTATCAACTGTCCCTAATATTGGTGTATTATATGGGGATACTTTATATAAGTTCTTATTTAATGTTTTATATGCTATATAATCAGGACTATCATCATTCATAGCAGCTTCTTCAGTTATTATCCCCTTTTCTTTTTCTACATTATCAAAAGTAAAATAAGGACTATTAACAAAGGTTAATAAGTATTCTAAATTTTCTTTCATCTTTTTATTACCAGTTACAACATAACAAGTATTTTTATAACTTGTAAAGGCATTAACATAACTACCAGTCTTAGCATAAAAATCAAAAGGCTTTACTCCATCTTCACTTTCAAACATTTTATGTTCAAGAAAATGAGCAATACCACTAGGAAATGAAACCATTTTATTCATTCCTTTAGGAACAAACTCATTAATCATCGCTCCATAATAAGTTCCATAATTAAAATAATAATTTTTTTTCTTACTAACTTTATCATTAGGAATAACAATAATCTCTAAACCATTATCTAAAACTTCTCTATATATTGTTTTATCTACCTTTTTTAACTCAATTCTCTCCATTATCATCATTCCCTTCTAAAATATAAATTGTATTTATTTTAACTTTCTTAGCAAGAGCGATGACTTCTTCTTTAGTAACCTTTAACATCTTTTTACGTTTTGTTTTTATATCATCAACACCAAGTAATTCTATCATATAATAACTTTCAATAATCTGAAAAGGACTTTCAATAATATCATCAATAGCACTAGTATAATACTCTTTAGCTTTCTCTACTAATTCATCATCTATTTTACCAGTTTCCAATTTTTTTAATATTTTTTTAATAATATTAACAGCATCCTTACTCTTACCTTTAGCAATACCACCTCTAATAATAATTAAATTATCTAATTTATTAGGAATACTAGATATATGATAAGCAAGAGAATTTTTCTCTCTTACTTCACTAAACAAGAGTGATTCACTACCACCCCCTAATATAGCATTATATAAAGAAAGGGGATAATTACGCTCATATTCTGTTAAATTATTAAATGACAAAGTTATTATTAAATTATCTTGTTCTGCATCTATTCTTTCCCTTACTGTTTTAATACGTGTCGCCTTTAAAGGATCAACTAAAGCATCAGCAGCTTGTTTTTTAAAAGTACTTATCTTTATTTTTTCTCTAATAACATTAGTAATATAATCTTCATCAACATCCCCTAATACAAAAATATCAACAAAATCATGATTAATAACTTCTTTATAATATGAATATAAATTTTCTCTAGTAATTTTCTCTAAATCTTCTAAATAACCTATTCCTCTATAACTAATAACACTATCTTTAGCAGTAGCTTCTAATCCTCTTATTAAAGCATAAGTCATTTTATTTTCATAAAGACTAGAAAGATCTGCTTTATACTCTTCATAAACCGTATTAAAATCATCACAATCAAAAGCCCCATTAGTAACTTTAGGATTAAAAATAAGAGAAGCAAGTAAATCTAAACAAGCCTCAAAATTACCTTCTTCTGTATATTTATCATGTAATACTTTTAAACTAATTCCAGAGTCTAAATAATTACCTATTCTTCTATTAGTACCAGATATATTAACAGCATATAAATCTTGTTCAGCTTTAGTAAGTTCTACTTTACTTTTATAATCCTTACTACCAAGCATCATAAGTCTACTTAAAAAGTTTCGTTTTGTAATATTTTCTTTTAAAGCTTCTTCTCTAAAGAAAATTTTAACCGTAATAGTTTTAAAAATATCTGTTTTTATAATATGTAGATTGTAAGCCCCTATTTTTTTCTTTATATAATCCATACTCCACTTTCCTTTCTATATAAGTGCAGCTTCTAATGCTAATGTAATCATCTCATTTAAAGACTTTTCTCTCTCATCACTAGTTAAACTCTTCTTATCATATAAAGAATCAACAACAGTCATTAAGCATGAAGCTTCTCTTTTAAATTTATTAGCAATGTAAAATAAGCCAAAAGCTTCCATTTCTACAGCTAGATAATTATCATCTTTAAAATTAGCTTGAAACTCATCCATAGAACTACTATATAAATCAAAAACATCACTAGTAATAGTTTTACCAACTTTTAAAGAAATATTCCTCATCCCTGCTACAGTTTTAATATTATTATTTAATTCATCACTAGCTCTAACATAACTAACTAAATTATTATCTAATAATTTAGGAAAATAGCTCTTAGCATATGCACCTTCTGATAAAACAACATCTAAAACTTTTATATCTTTATTAAAAGAACCACTAGTACCAATTCTAATTATTTTCTCTACATCATAAAATTTATATAATTCATAAGAATATATCCCAATACTAGGAATACCCATTCCTGATGCAAATACCGTTATTTTTTTACCTTTATAATAACCTGTATAAGCAAACATATTTCTTACTTTATTAACCAATTTATAATCATCAAGAAAATTCTCTGCAATATACTTTGCTCTTAGGGGATCTCCTGGCATAAGTACTACATTTGCAATATCTTCTTTTTTACTTTCAATATGAACTGTCATAATAACCTCCTAAAAAAGGTTATAAAATGTTAATTTTATAACCTAACACTTTCTATTAAAATTATAACTTAATTATAATAAAAAAGAAAGTTAATTTTCAGTAAAATATCATATATTTTTAATCGGCATATAAACCATGAATTTTCTCTAAATCACTATCACTTACTTCTTCTAATACCCATTTCTTATTATCTTTAACCAAGCTAAAATTAATAGTATAACTAGCTTTATCAGTAACTTCCTTCATAGCATTAATCTTATAATGTTCTATTTTCTCATCCCTACTTTCATCATCATCGTCCATAAATTCATCACTATGTTCTTCTATATAATCAATCGCTTCATTAAGAGCATTATTATAATCAAATACTTCTATTTCAACAATAACATTAGCATTATCACCATCAGTATATTCACTTTTAATTTTATAAGATAAATTTTGATACTGTTTAATCATCAATTCCTTATATTCTTCTTTATACTCCTCACTATAACTACTACTATCAACAACACTATCAAGCTGTGTTAATACACTACTATCTAGTATTTGATATTTTCCTAAATATTCTTCAACTCTTCTTGTTGGTGTATTCATCATATCATTACAACCAGTTACAAAAATTAATAATATTAATAAACTAAAAAATTTTCTCATTATATTCACCCATCTATATTATTTACAATAATTACTCAACTTATACAACCTTGACAACAAAAAAGTTTTAACCTATAATTTATAACACTGAAACGAGGGACAAAACAATGGAAAATGATGAAAAACTTGAAGAAATAGATCTAAATAGTTTAGAAGAATTAATAATAAATTATACAAAAGAAATTATAGAACATATCAAATATCAAGAAATATTAAAAGATATACAAGAAGAAGAAATTACCAAGACATATAAGCTTAAGTAATTACTTCTTTTTTATTGTTGATAATTTTAATAGATTATATAAGTTATGATGAAAATCATTATAATCTTTAGATATTTCCTCTTCTAAGATATTAACCCTCTCACTAAAAGAGTCTACCTTATCTATAAAAAACTCTTTATATAAATAATTCAACTTTGACTCTTCTTTTTTCTTTTTCATCTTCTTTAACTCTTTAATTAAAAAGCTTTTTTCTTCTTCTTCCTTCCTAGTAAGATATGATATTTTATTATATTTAGTTATAACCTCATATGGTATATCCATTGCAACTAAATCTTCACTAAGTTCTAAAACTTCTTCTTCTTCATCTAATAAAAGATTACTTCTATACATAACATTACCAGAACTATCAAGTTCTAAAGCTAAAGCTTTTTTAGAGGTAGTAGAAATAAAAGCATAATCTATTACATCTACATCATTTTGAAAATACCCTTCACTCTTATATTTTATTTTAGCTAAAAAACTATTATCAATTTTTATTTTAGCAGTTAATAAATCTTTCAATAAACTATCTTTTATCTTAATAATAGGCATCTTTTTTATATGCTCTAAATCATCATCTAAAGTCCATTCATAAAACTCTTTAAGTCTATCCTCTTTTGTCCAGTTTAATAAAATATCATATGTATATATCACTTTAATCTCCCCTTTCTTAAAGATATTATTAAAAGTATAATTCCAAATATTAAAATATAATTTTTTATATTAGAGCACATAAATACAAAATATTCTTTAATTGAATATCCAAAAGTAAATAAATTAGAATAAACAATAAAATAAAAGAAACCTACTGTTGTCATAATAAAGCCAATTATACCTATAATTATATATTTAATATATATCACCTAATATAATTTATTCTAATATATTTTTAGTATACAAAAATATTTATCTTTTATACAAAAAAAGTTTAAAGAAGCTCTCTACTTTTCTCTATTTCTTTAGCCTCTTTAAACTCTACCTTATTAATACTTTCAAATTTTCTAGTTATTTTATCAGTTGTAATAGAAACATTCTCTACATCCTTATTAACAGCTTGAATACTACGAGATAGTTTATCCCAACGTTCTTTATATCTTGCAAATTCCAAACTAAGCTTATTTAACTCTTCATGAATAATAGAAGCATATTTATCTCTTTCCATATTTTTAATAATCATTTGAATAACTGTCAATGTTGACATTAAAGTAGTAGGACTAGTTAACCAAACACGTTTTTTATAAGCATATTCTATTAAATCAGAATGATAAGCATTAATCTCTGCAAATATTGCTTCAGCAGGTAAAAACATAATCGCCTGATTACTAGTAACACCATCTATTATATATTTACTACTAATAGCATCTATATGTTTCTTTACATCATTTTTAAAAGCCTTAGTAGCTTCTTCCCTTTCTTTTTTAGATATATCTTTATTAACCATAATCTGATAATGTTCTAAAGGAAATTTAGAATCTATTGCAATAGTACCAAGAGGTTCAGGTGCAAAAAGAATAGAATCTGCTATAGTTCCATTAGGAAGAGTATATTGTAATCTATAAATAGTATCATTACCCTCTCCAAAGACATTTACAAGTATATGTTTTAAATTAACTTCCCCATATATTCCCCTTGTCTTTTTATCAGTTAATATACTTTGTAATGAAATAATATCAGTAGATAATGTATCTATTTTTTTCTGAGCTTCATCTATTTTACTAAGACGTTCTATCACTGAGGTAAAAGTCTTATTAGTCTTTTCAAAATTCTGATTAATTCTCTCATTAACCCCTTCATTAATTGCTAATAGTCTTTTCTCTAAACTTTCATTTAATTTAGTAAAATCATCAGTTAAATTTTTAGTTAAATTATCTTTAAATTCATTTAATTCTTTAATAGTATTAATCTCTAAATTATTAAGCCTATCAGTTATTTTAGCTTCATTAATACCTTTCATAATTAATATAACTAACAAAATAATTATTAATATAAGTAATCCAATAATTAAATAATCCATAACAATCCTCCTATATATAATATATAGGTTGAACAAACTTTCGTCAAGAATTATTTTAGATAACCATGTTTTATACTATAAGTATGATAACCCTTATTATTAAGTAATTCTGAAAGTCTTTTACTATTAAATCCACTCTCACATATTAAATAGTATATCTTATCAGTTGAAAGATATTTATCAGGCATAGTTCTCAATACCCTTAAAGGAATATTAATAGCATTTTTTAAATGACCCCTTTGATATATATAATGTTCCCTAATATCAATAATATTAAGATTATCTAAATATTTAATATCATCATAATCTATCTCCATATAAGCCCCACCAATATATTATATGAAAGAAAAAAGGTATTGATATAATTTTTATCATTACCCATACAACTCTTCTTCAGTTGAAAC
>CAZJKS010000041.1:0-9593 GCA_964546695.1 uncultured Muribaculaceae bacterium
AAATATTCCATTGTAATAGCTTTATCATGTTCCCTCCATTATTTCAAATCAAACTTTATTTTACCTTTGCCTTTAGATGAAACAATTGTTACGATAGCACCATTTATAATAGTCATTCTAGGAGCAACATGACCTATATCTGTATTAATTATTATAGGAATATTTAAATCATTTAAAGACTCATAAATAGCTTCTTCATAAGTAATATCATAATAACTATTACAAGCATAAATTCTACTAAAAAGTATGCCTTTAGTATATTTAAAATAGCCATTATCTTTTAGTTTCCAAAGAATTCTAATAATAGATTCACTAGATAACTCACAAACATCAAAATACCAAATGATACCATCATCTTTATATTTTTCTATAAAAGATTTAGTATTATCATAAGCAGTACCAAATAAATCAGTAATTATATCAAGACAACCACCAATCATTCTTCCCTTAATATTAATAGAATCTTTGTTATCTAAGTTTTTCCAATAAACTTTCTTTGTTAAATTAAATGGCTCCAATCCTGTTAATAATTTCTTATCTTCCTCATATTTAGAAAAACTTGTCTGTTCTATAATATTTCCTTTTAGTATTTTAAGATTATTCTCTAATGATCTATGCCATGGTTCCATACCAAAAGTTTTAAAGTTATCAGCATAAATAGTAGCAATATCTAGATTAGTTGTAATTGTGAATAATAGTCCTGTAGGGTCAGAATATCCCTGTAACCATTTAGGATTATCTTTAATGATATCAAAATCTACTTCACTTAGCATCTCAAGTAAGAAATCTCCTCCACCCGATGTAATAATTGCTTTAACATCTTTAGCTTCATAAAGTTCTTCTAATTCTCTTGCTCTTTCTTTACTAGAACTACTTCTTCCTTTAATGCTACATCTAACATTAGGTGTTTCTTTTATATTAAAGCCACGACTATCAAAATTTTTAATAGCATTATCTAATCTTTTAAGTTTAACTTCATCAGTAATACCATCTGAAGGTGCAGTTACCCCAATAGTATCATGTTTATTTAAAAATTTTGGATAAATCATAATGCCTCCTTAATGTCTTATCTTATGAATTAATTTTATTAAATAATAAATAGGTGATGTCTTAATTTCAAATTCTCCAATTAACTCTTCTACAAAGCCATTAAAGCCTGTTTTAAATTCATAAATACCATAGTCTTTATCATTTTTATCAAAAGTATTAGGAATACCATAAAAATTATATCTTTCATAATTATGCTCGATAGCATATTTAATCATTTCCCACTGAATTAAATATTGTGAATTATACATCATAAACTCTTCATAATTACCACTTGATAAATAAATTATTTCAGGATTAGTCATAATAAACATAGAACCTGATAAAGTAATAATACTTCCATGTTCTTTTTTTATAGACTCTGCTTCTTTTATCCTTTTATTTATACTATTAATGGCATCATTTATAGATTTTCTCTTACCATCATTATATTTAGCAGCTGATAATTTAGATAATTCTTCTTCTTTTTCTTTTTTATCTTTATTTAAAAGTTCTAAATGTTTATCTAAATCAAGTTTAGTTATTAAATATTTTATTTCATTTCTAGGTTTAAACAAATCATACATATTCTCAAAATATGCAAGATTTCTAATAGCAAAGCCTTTTCTTTTACCTGTCTCTTCCATTATCTTATAAAACTCTTTTAAATCTTTCTTTTCAAGTTCAATTATTTCAATACCATTTTTTAAAGTCTTTCTAATAGTATTCCTAGTATTAGGTTTCATATTTTTTAAAACTTCATCTTCAGTTTTATCTTTAATATCTAAAACATACATCCATGATACTTGTTCACGTTCCTCAAGAGGAAGTATCTTAAAGCCTATAGACTTTATTTTATTTACTATTTTAGTATTATCAATTCCATTTTCTATTACTTCTCCCTTACCATTACGTTCTTTATTTATGACATAGGGATCAATTCTCAGAACATAACCTTGATGTTTTTTGACAAAGTCTGTTAGTAATTTTAAAAACATTACTAGTAGTTTTTCATCATTATAATCTACTAATGGTCCACGTGGAGCATAGAATTCATATTTATTAAAATATCTTTTCTTACCTACTAGAAGTGTCGCACCTACCAACTTTTTATTATCATATAATCCCAAATAATAAGAAGTCCAACCATTCAATTCCCTTAACTTACCAACCTCACTCGTTTGCATAAAAGTCCTATAAGGGCTACTCTTTGCATAATCTTCAAATGTTTGAATATCAATTTCTTTTAATAACATATTATTTCCTCCTAAACTTACTAGTTATCTTATTAATTAGTCTTTCCCCAAATACTTCTTCTATTAAATTAAATTTATAAGAAACAAAGAAATATAAAAAGCAACCAACAAGAGTATAAACAGCAATAATAGGTATATTTAATAATCTTACTGAAGATGAAATTGGTACTATTAATTTTAAAATTGTTAATCCAAGCAACATAACAATATCAGCTAAAATTATTTTCCAAATCATCTTTAAAGTTGGTACATAGCTCACCCCACATTTTTTTCTTAAGAAAATTAAACATAAGATAATACCTATTCCATAACCTAAAATTGTTGCAGTAATAGAACCATAAACTGGAACAAAGCCAAGTTTAGAGAAAAGATTAATTAAAGCTATATTTAAAACTAACTTTATTAATACCCCTACTACTAAAGAGATTAACACTTCCTTATAATATTTTAAAACTTGAACAATTGATACTAAAGCAGTATAAGTAGAAATAATTAAACCTACAAATACGAAATATTTAATTATTACAGCACCGTATTCACTATTGCTTCCATAAAACACTTCCCAAACAGGTTCACTTAAAAATGATAATCCTAAAGTCATAGGAACTGATATAAATAGTAATACCTGTAAAGTTTGATTGATTTTATGGTGAATATCTTTTTTATCTTTTTTTACTGATGCAGCAGTAAGATTAGGAATTAAACTTACAATAATACCAGTTGAAATAGAAACGATAATCATATTAATTTTATTACCCCAAGTAGAAATAACACTCATAATATTTTCAGCTTGTTCCGTTGTATAACCTACATCATTTACCATAGTCTTAACAAGAGTTGTCATGTCAATAAAATCATAACAAGACTTAAATACATCAATCATAATAAAAGGTAGTGCATACCAAAATATTTTTATTAATATCTCTTTAGTCCTAATAAAAGGCTCATCAACATCAAGAGTTTTCTCATGTAATTGTTTCTTATTACTTCTAACTTTATCTAATAAATAGAAATATGCCACTATTGCACCAGCAGTAGCACCAAAAACAGCAATACCTACCCCTGTTTGTAAGGATAAACCAAAAACATTAATAGCAAGAAAACTACCTGCTACTATTACAATAACCCTTGCAAACTGTTCTATTACTTGACTAATAGATGGAGGAGTTATAAATTTATGTCCTTCCAAATATCCTCTATAAATACTAAGAGTAGGAACAATAAGTATTGCCGTTGCAATTACTCTTACAACCATAGTTACATCAGAAAGAGTATTACCACCTTCCAAATCACCAAGAATCGCTTTTGCAATAAAAGGTGCAAAAACAAAAAGAATTATAAAAACAGTTATTCCCATAATAATAGCAAGATATCTACCTATCTTAAAAGCTTTCTCTTTAGCATTATAATAACCAAGTGTATGATATTCACTTATAATCTTACTAATAGCATTAGGAATACCAGCACAACTTAAAGATTGAAATAAGTTATAAATTGTATAGGCATATCCATATAAAGCTCCACCACTACCACCGATAATAGCATAAAAAGGAATTACATAAAGCATTCCAAGTATTTTACTACCAACTACTCCAAGAGTAGCAATAAAAGCTCCATTGATAAAAGAATTTTGTTTTAACTTTTTTTTATTTTTAGTCCTTGCCATTATAATTCCTCCAATTTCATTAAATATGATACCATATTATTGAAAAGTTTTAAAGTAACTTGTATAATTAAAGAAGATAGAGGTGAAGTTATGAGACTCAAAGAATTAACAAAAAAAGAATTTGACCTGTTTGCAATTAATCACCCTTTAGGTAGTTTTCAACAAACAAGTAATTGGGGAAGATTTATGGAAGGAGACAAATTCCATGCTTATTATGTAGGAGGAACTATTAAAGAGAAACTTGTAGGAGCAAGTCTACTTCTTTCATATGAATATAAAAATAATATTAGATTTTTCTACGCACCAAGAGGATTTTTAATTGATTACAAAAATGAAGAATTATTAAAAGAATTTACTGAAGAAGTTAAAAAATTTATCAAAGAAAAACATGGTGTATATTTAAAAATAGATCCATATATATTATTAAGAGATAGAGATAGTAAAGGAAATATAATAGATGGTGGTGTCTATAATGACTTTGTAGAAATTAATTTAAAAAACACTGGCTTTATTAGAGTTTATGATACTATTCAACCAAAATGGCTTAGTAGAATTAATTTAAAAAATATAACCATCACTGATATTATAGATAACTTTAGTCCAAAAGCCCGTCAAACCATAAGAAGAAATGAAAAATTAGGCTTTAAGGTTCGTAATCTAGAAATTGAAAACATTGACAAATTTATGGCTATAATGGAAAAAGAAGCAAAAACATATCACACTATAATGGCCACTAAAAAGTTCTATTACGACTTAAAACAAGCATTTGGTAATAATATAGTCTTTAAAGAAGTTTACTTTAAAAAAGATGAAGTTATTAATAATATTGAAAAAATGATTTTAAATATTAATAATAAAAAAGAAGAAAGAATAAACAATTATCATAGTACCAAAATGACAACAGATTATTTCATAGATAAAGAATTGAAAGATGAAGAAAATATTAAAAGATTAGAAGAGTTAAAAGTATATTTTTCTAAAACTAGTGATGAAGTAACAATGGGCATATATCTATACATAAATATAGGTAATGAAGTATTAGCCTTTAATGGTGGTATAGTAGATGAATACAATAAATTAGATGCATCTTACACTCTTCATTATGAGATGATTAAATATGCAATAAATAATGGTTATAAGTATTATAATTTATATGAAATTGGCGATATTACTGATTCTAATAACAAATTAAAAAATTCTTTTAACTATAAAAAGAACTTTGGTGGTGAAGTTATTGAATTAGTTGGAGAGTATGATTTAGAAATCGATTCTAAATATACAGACATGGCAAGAAAACATTTTCCAACATATTTAGGAGTTAAAACTATATTTAAGTAATTTTACAAATCTGATACTTTTGACAATTATATATAAATATGATATTATGTATTTGTCAAAGAAATTGACATAAAATAAAAATGAGAACATTCAATATCGCAAGTGTTGAGTGCACTCCAATAAAGTGTGTGCACCTAATTAAACTGCTGTTTAGTTAGGTGTTTTCTTTTTGCTTTATATTAATATAATTATAACTACAAAAAGTAATACAATAAGTAAAATTATTATAAAAAGTAATGTCGATACTAAAAAGTCTTTTTTACTCATATGCATCACCCCCAAATAGATACTTGGAGATAACACCCAACCATTAAATGTTCTCTGTATTAATAGTATTATATTGAATTCTATAATTCAATAAATTATTATATAAATATGTTACATTTTAAATTTTATTTATTTGATACTTATATCAAACTATGTTATCATTAATATAACAACGAAATTTCACAAGATTAATCTATATATTTATTATAATAGATATATTGCAAATCAAAGATATTGCTATAAATAATAGGAGGATTATTGTGTAAAATTCGTTGTCTTTTTCAGTGTCTCCAGATTAATGTAATCATATATAGTATTAAGTCTGTATCTTTTATAGCATCAAGTTTCGTAAATCTATTATTTTTCTTTTTAATAATAGATTATCATAGCAGAAAAGCAATATATCTGTTCTTCACCACTAGGAAAAGAACTAATAGCATACTTAATATCTACAACTTCTCCTTCTAAATCTCCTAAAAACTCGTTCATAGCCTTCTGTAAATCATTTTCATCTTCATAGTCAAATATTTTTACTTGCATAGAAATATCACAGCCTTTCTATTATATTTTAAAATACTTTATCCACAAAATTTGTGGAAAAAAAGCAAAGAGAATTATCTTTTTTCTCTTTGCTTGTTGAAAATTATTTTACAACGATATTTGCTATTTTTCCTTTAATAACAATAACCTTAACTATTTCTTTACCTTCAGTAAATCTTTTTACATTATCCTGATTTAAAGCTTTTTCTTTAACTACTTCTTCACTATCATCAACATTTATTGTTATAGTCGCACGAACTTTACCATTAACTTGAACTGCTATTTCTTTTTCAGTTTCTACTAATTTAGATTCATCATAAGTAGGCCACTTTTCATAACATAATGGTTCATACCCTAAAGATTCATTTAACTCTTCTGTAATATGTGGAGCGACTGGATTTAATAGTGTTAATAGTAAATGATAATCTTCTTTAGTAATACTATCTAAATCATCATAGGCATTAGTTAAAATCATTAATGAAGATATATAAGTGTTATAACTCATCCTTGATAGTGATGAATCTATGTCTTTTACCACCTTATTTTGTAAAACTACTAATGATTCTGTAAAGCCAGTTTTATCGTTAACTTTAGATTTTAGACGTTCTACTTTATCTAAGAATCTCTTACATCCTCTTAAGGAGTCTGTACTCCATGGAACATCTTGAGTATAATCACCCATAAACATTTCATAAGTTCGAAGAGTATCAGCACCATATTCCTTTACAATATCATCTGGATTTATGACATTACCTTTACTTTTACTCATCTTTTGATTATCAGGTCCTAAAACCATACCATGACTTACTCTTGTATAAATCATTTCTTTTGATGGTACTAATCCAATATTATATAAGAACTGTACCCAGAATCTTGCATATAGTAAATGTCTTGCGGTATGTTCCATACCACCATTATACCAATCTACTCTCTTCCAGTATTTCATAGCATCCATTGATGCAAACTCTTTATCATTGTGGGCATCCATAAATCTTAAGAAATACCAACTTGAGCCTGCCCAGTTAGGCATTGTATCAGTCTCACGTTTAGCAAGACCACCACAGTTTGGACAAGTTGTATTAACCCAGTCTGTTATTTTAGCAAGAGGTGACTCTCCTATATCAGTTGGTTCATACTCGGCAACATCTGGAAGTAATAAAGGTAAATCTTTCTCATCCATAGGTTGCCATCCACATTTTTCACAATATATCATTGGTATTGGTTCTCCCCAGAATCTTTGTCTTGAGAAAATCCAGTCTTGTAGGCGATAATTTGTTTTTTCTCTACCTAAGTTATGTTCTTTTAAGTATTCTAACATTCTTTTAATAGAATCTTTTTTATTGGTACACCCATTTAAGAAGTCTGAGTTAACCATTTTACCATCACCAGTATAGGCTTCTTTAGAAATATCTCCTCCTTCAATTACTTCGATGATGGAAATATTATATTTCTTAGCAAAATCATAGTCACGCTGGTCATGAGCAGGGACAGCCATAATGGCACCTGTTCCATAACCCATCATGACATAGTCAGAGATATAGACGTCAACATTTTTGCCACTTACAGGGTTCTTTACAGTTATACCTTCTAGTTTTACACCTGTTTTATCCTTATTTACTTCTGTTCTTTCAAAAGCACTTTTACTTTTTGCATATTTTTGATACTCTCTTACTTCATCCATATTAGTAATGATATCTTTTAATTTTTCTAGAATTGGATGTTCTGGTGCAACTACCATGAAAGTTACACCAAATAAAGTATCACATCTTGTGGTATAGACAGTTAATTTATCATTAGTCTCTTCAATAGTAAAATCTATCTCAGCTCCTGTTGATTTCCCTATCCAGTTTATTTGTCCTAATTTTACCCTATCGGCAAAGTTAGTATCATCTAATCCTTTTAGTAAGTCTTCGGCATAATCACTCATTCTTAACATCCATTGTTCTTTTTCTTTTTGAACAACTTTACTACCACACCTTTCACAAACACCACCTGCAGCATCTTCATTTGACAAAACACTTTTACATGTTGGACACCAGTTTACATCTTTTTTTGCTTTATAAGCCATACCATGTTTGTAAAATTGTAAGAACTGCCATTGTGTCCATTTATAATATTCTGGGTCAGTTGTAGAAAACTCTCTATCCCAGTCAAATGAAAATCCTAAAGACATCATTTGTCCTTTAAAGGTTTTAATATTTTCTTTAACAGCATCTTTAGGGTGAATATGATTTTTAATAGCATATTGTTCAGCAGGGGCACCAAAAGCATCCCAACCCATTGGGAATAAAACATTATAGCCTTGCATACGTTTTACTCTTGCTAAAACATCTTGAGCAGTATAACTTCTAACATGACCTACATGTAGTCCTGCTCCTGAAGGGTAAGGAAACTCTACTAAAATATAATAAGGTTTCTTATTCTTATCTCCTGTTACAGCTTTAAAACATTTATTATTTAGCCAATAATCTTGCCATTTCTCTTCTATTTCATTAAAATTAATCATTCTCTACAACATCCTTTCTTTATATATATTCTTCCTACTATATCATAACTTACAAGTATTAAGAGCATTATTAAGACAAATCCTATTAATAATTGTAAGTAAAAACTATCAAATAATGAGACAATTGTTACTACTAGTGATATATCAAAAGCACTAACAACACTTATTATATTTAAGAGTCTCTTATAATTTAGTTTAGTTATATCTAAATTATATTTACCAATCAGGTAATTAACCTCAACAGGTTTCTTTGTTCTCTTATCTTTTTTAGCTTTTCTTACCAAAAACAATTCATAGATAATAAATATTAATAGAAAAGTTAAAATAAATAATATTAATTCCTCTAGCATAATATTCCTCCTAACAAAAATAGATTTCTATTAATAAGGACGAAAAATTCCGTGGTACCACCTTATTTCATAGAAATCTATGCACTTTATAAGTTATATCGGACTTATCCGTAAATGTTTAAGGCTATCAAGTTCAAAAAGTTATTTTATTTGTTTTCACCAACCACAAACTCTCTATTAAAATAGGCCTTTCCTACTACTACAACCACATTTAAAAATCTAGTATTATTATACGAAATATTATGAGTTAATGCAACTGTTTTTCATTTAAAAAAGCAACTATAACATATAGTTACTCATCTTTATCTAGTAAAACCTTTGTCTTCTTCTACTACTTTGTTATTTAACATTGTTAAATTATAATCCACATTTTTCAAAAAGCTCATAATTGTCTCTATTTGATTTGGGTCATAAGTTTCAAGAACAGCACTAATTTGTTCATTAACTGCAGAACCTACTTTTTGCTGTAAATAATCAACATTCATTCCTTCTTGATAAGAAACTCCAATTACATGAGATAATCCTCTCATTTGCAACGAATCACCACTAGGTTTTACTGTTAATTCATCCATCTGTGGAGTTATTGGTGTTTGTTCATAAATGTTAAAATCATTATCCATTATTTTCTACCTCCTAATAGTATT
>CAZJKS010000042.1:0-9556 GCA_964546695.1 uncultured Muribaculaceae bacterium
ATAATAATTCCATACTTTCAGCCTATGACATCCCCCGAGAAAACCCTTTCTCGGGGGGGAAAATTAATAGTTATGGGTTAAACTATATTATAGTTTGATATAAATAGATTAACCTAGGTATACATCGTTTGAACGGCTCGATGTTTTCGGACCCCTTTGTGCGTGGTCGCTTTCGCCTAACAACTTCAACAACAACAACGCGAACGGCTTCAACGTGAACTCCAATGGCAACTTGAACAACAACAACGTGAACAACTCCAACGGGGTCCGGCCGGCTCTATTTTCACTATTTACTACCTCGGTTAAACTCATAATATTTTATTATGGTGGAGTTTTTCCTTATCACTGCAAGTGAAACAGGTGTATATCTATGGAGAAATCCAAAAAAATGATAGACAAACTATAATAGCTAGTAGGTTATTCGAAGGTTGTTATAGTTTTAGCTATCCATAGGAGGTGTTTGGTATTAATAATGAAAAAGGACAACATGTGTTTACAATATATAATAAAATTTTAGATTATAAAGATTACACTAAACAATATATCATATGTAATATTCCAAGAAATAATCGAGATATTAGAATTCATTTTCTTGATGAAATGTATCATTTGTCTAAAAATATGTATTATGCTGTATACAATAAAGGAAATATTAGAATGAAATATCTAATAGAGATGCAAGTTAATATATCTTTATTAGATATGATGATGAGTGAACTTAGAAATCTTCCTAATATTCCTAATAAGAGAGTATATTCAGCTACTAGGAAGTTAAGTGAAATTAAAAATATAGTTTATGCTTGGAAGATAAATGAAGAATCTAAGAAAAAGACAAGTTAGTTATGATGATGCTATTACGTATGAAAATATTTATAATATGTGGAGAATAATTAAAAGAACTTGTAAGAATAGAAAAGCAATTTTTTATTTTTCTTTAAATCTTAATACTAATATTAATTATATATATTATGTTTTAAAGAATAGAATATATAAACCCTCTTCTTATAGAACTTTTATGATTTTTGAACCTAAACCTCGTTTAGTTATGAGTCAAACTATTACTGATAAAATAGTTAATCATTTTGTCGCTAATTATTATTTAATTCCTATCTTAGAAAATAGTTTAATTGATACTAATGTAGCGACAAGAAAAGAGAAAGGTAGTTCTTATGCTACTTTTAAGCTTAAGTCTTATTTTAATAAAATAATAATTAATCATCCTAATAGGGAGATATACTGTTTAAAAATAGATGTTAGTAAATACTTTTATACTATTGATCATGAAATATTAATAGATAATTTAAAGAAAAATATATTAGATAAAGATATTATAGATTTAATATATATAATTATTAATGAGACTAATAAACCTTATATTAATGAATCTATTAGAAAATATAAATGTAAATATAATATAGATATTCCTTTTTATTATGAAGGTAAAGGTTTAAGTATAGGGGCTATGTCTAGTCAATTTCTAGCTATTTATTATTTGAATGATTTAGATCACTTTATTAAAGAAGAGTTGAAATGTAAATATTATATTAGATATATGGATGATTTTCTAATTCTTGATTATAATAAAAATAGGTTAATAGATGTTTGGAGAAGTGTTGAGTTAGAGTTGAAGAAACTTAAATTAAATACTAATTGTAAGAGTAATCTTTATAAGTCTAGTAAAGGTTTTTCTTTTTTGGGTTATACTTATAGAGTCTATAATAATAGATTATATATATCTTGTTATAAGAAGACTTATTTTAGAGTAAAGAGAAAGTTAAAATATTTAAAGATTTATGAACCTGTAAAGTATGGAAGAACTTTAGCAAGTTATTATGGATATTTTATTAATAAAGATGAAGTGGAAAGGAAATATTTTAAGATGAAATTAATTGATAAGTATAAGATGTATAAGAAGCAGTATCCATATTGTCTTTTAATTATGAAGGAAGGTATATTTTATAAAACTTTTTATGAAGATGCTTTGATTCTTTGGTATTTATTTGAGTATAAGTATGTTAATGATACAGTATCGTTTGGGAGTAGTCCGTATGATAAAGTGTTAGCTGTCTTAAATAAAAGAGATATTAGTTATATTGTAATTAGTAATGATAAAGAGATTTTTAAAGTAGTTAAAGATAACGATATTTATTTTTCTTATTGTGATTTAGCAAAGAAAAGTTATGATAAAATTAGAAGAAATGATGGTTTGATAGAAAAACTTAATCAAGTGTTAGAAATTTATCCAGACAATTATAAGGCTATTGATGAGATGTTAGATGATATGTTGAATAGAGCAAATTAAAAAAATATAAATTTAATTTGTTTTATAAAGAGTTTTGGTTTATAATAATATTAATGGTAAAGATATATTGAAGAGGAGAGAGATAAATGGAAGCTAGAAATAAGATAAAGATAGGGCTAATAATATCAGCAGTTGTTATAGCGCTAGTTGCACTAATAGCATCTATTTCTTTTGCAACAGAATTAGAAAGTGGTACAAGAGTTGAAGAGGGGAGTGATTTAACCTATTATATAACTGTTAATTATGATGGTAAAGATGCTAATGCAGAGTCATCTAGTGATGAGGCAACGGCAGATGTTTATAGTGATTATATTTATGTTGAAGATAAGTTGCCTGAAGGTTTAACTTTTAAAGAATTTGTTAAAACTGATGATAATTCAATAGGTGCTACTCAGCGTAGTAGTGGTAGTTATTGTGCTGGGTATGTTGTTGATGGTGTTGATGGTTTATTTTATGATACGGATACTAGGACTGTTTCTTTTAAAGTTAAAAATTTACAGGCTGGTTGTCAAATAACTGTAGGTGTTGTTACAGAAGTTCCTTATTTGTCTAGTTATGAGAATACTAATAGGATGGACTTTTATAATAATGCTTATGGTAGAGAAGGTGGTTCAACTGTTACTTCTAATACTGTACATGTTTTTATAGGACGTGAGACAGTACAAACTTATACTGTAGTTTATGAGTATGATGGTGAAGTTCCAGATGGAGCGCCAGAAGTACCAGAAACTCAGTCATATGCTGCTGGTAGTACAGTTGGAGTTGCTGCTGATGTAACAGTAGAAGGTTATGAGTTTAGTGGCTGGAGTACTAGTGATGTAACTGTTAATGAAGATGGTACATTTACAATGCCAGCAGATATAGTAACATTTACAGGTAGCTTTACAGCTATACCAGAAGAAAGTAAACATAAAGTAACTTATGAAATTGAAGGGGATGCTCCTGATGGTTTTGAGGTTCCTACTGAAAAAGAATATTATGCAGGTGCAGATGTAAAACTTGATTCGTTAAGAGCTGGTGATGAAGTTAATGGCTATAGATTCTTAGGTTGGGAGATAAAAGAAGGTGGTGTTACATTACCTGCTGATGAAGATGATGAAGATATTATCTTTACGATGCCAGAAAACGATGTTGTAATAGTAGGTAAGTTTGAAAGAATTAGTTATACTGTTACATATGCATTTCAAGGAACGGTGTTGCCACCTGGTTATGAATCTTTGTTACCGGCGACAAAAAGTTATTATCCTGGAGATACGGTAACGTTAGAGGATGTTTCAAGTGAACCAGAGGGATATAGTTTCTTAGGTTGGTATTATGCAGATGAATTTACAATGCCAGCTGAAGATGTTGTTATATATGGTGAATGGATGATTGAAACTGGTACATTCCAGCCGACGATAGAAAAGAGTATTACTGATTATAAAGAATCGTATCAAAAAGGAGAGACCGTTAGGTTTGAGATAAAAGTTACAAATACAGCAGAATTTACAATAACGGATGTAATACTAGAAGAACAAACAGATGGTTGTTACTTCGTTGCTGGTGATGGTTATACACTTAGAAATAGTACTTATGTCCTTATTGATAGTATTGGAGTGGGGGAAAGTGTTACTGTTTATGCTGAATATGAAGTAGGTGATGATGTTGTTAAGAATATAACAAATGTCGTAGAGCTTACTGGAGCTTTAGCTAGTGATAATTACTCACTGGATACAAGTGTAGAGTATAAAGCAGAAGCAACTTTTACGGTAGCGAATATTTCTTTGACAATTAATAAGATGAATGAAGAAAGTCAAACATTAAGTGGTGCAGAGTTTACTTTATATAGTGATGGATCTTTACAAAATTCTATATCAACAGGTTTAACATTTACTGGACTTTCTCCAAGTACAACTTATTATTTGAAAGAAACAAAAGCTCCAACGGGATATCAAATATTAGGTAATACATTGACAGTAGTAGTTGATGAAACTGGAAATATTACAATTGAAGGATATGATGTTAATACTGATAATGGTGCTAGTAGTGTATCAATAGTCAATTATGCAATTAATATATTGCCTGAAACAGGTAGAGAAGGTATAATTCCTTATATCTTGGTTGGACTATTCTTGGTTGTAGATGGTGTTATTTGTATAGTTGTAATATCTAGAAAAAGGAGTGGGAAACATGAAAAAGCTAATAAATAGTATTGTTATCTTTCTTGTAGTAATAAGTATAGGAGTAATTAATGTTAATGCAGAAAATATTGATACTACTAAATCATCAAGTTTATACGTTACTTATCAGTATGATAATGTTGTTCTTACTGATGCTGATATATCTATATATTATTTAGCTAGTATAAATGCTGATGGAACTTATACATTTACTAGTGAATATGCTTCTGTTGCCTTTGATACTACCGATATAAGTTCTTCTTCTTTGACATTACAAGCTGAGACTATAAATAATTATATTGTTAGTAGTAGCTTAAGTGCTTATGAAGTTATTGCAACTGATACAAATGGAAATGCAAGTTTTTCTAACTTGATGCCTGGTTTATACTTAATAGTTGTGGAAGATGTAGTACTTGATAATAATCAATACTATGCTTCTCCTACTATTATAAGTATTCCTACAATTGAAAATAATACTTATTTATATGATATAACTGTTAATATAAAAACAGAAAAAAAAGAATTAAGTGTTGATACAACAGTTGATGATGATACCACTGATACGGTGATAGAAGAAGTTCCTAATACTTTTGATAATATTTACTTCTATGTTATATTGTTAGTTATTTCAGTAGTTGTTATATTTGCTGTAGAAATCTTTATAATAAAGAAAAGGGGAAAGAAAAATAATGGTAAAAGGAAGAAAAGTAGTTAAGCTATGAAAAAACAGAGAAAAGATAAGTTAATAATTTTTCTATTTATTCTTTTGATTATAGTAGGATTAGGTTTTATCCTTTTCCCTTTAATTAGTAATCAAATATATAAAGTTCAATATCAAAAAGTTATTAAAGTTTATGATGATACTGTTATATCTAATAGTGATGAAGAAAATGAGGCTATACTTAATGAGGCAGTAATATATAATTCTACTCTTACTTCAACAACTATTATCGATGCTTTTGAAAATCCTAGTAGTGAAACTTCAACTGAATATCTATCTATTTTAGATGTAGATGGTAATGGTATGATGGGATATATCTCTATACCTAAAATAGATGTTAGAATACCAATTTATCATGGTACTAGTTCTGATGTTTTACAAAAAGGAGTAGGGCATTTAGAAGGAAGTTCGCTTCCAGTTGGAGGAGAGAGTACTCATGCTATTTTATCTGCTCATAGAGGTTTACCATCAGCAAGATTGTTTACAGATTTAGATCAATTAGAAGAAGGAGATATTTTCTATATCTATGTTTTAGATGAGGTTTTGGCTTATCAAGTAGATCAAGTTTTAGTTACAGAACCATCAGAGACTGATGCTTTAATGATAGAAGAAGGGAAAGATTATGTAACTTTAGTAACTTGTACTCCATATGGAGTTAATACTCACAGGTTACTAGTTAGAGGAGAGAGAATAGAGTATAGTGAAGAAGTAGAAGAAACAACTACTACGGATAAATCTTTAACAAGTGCTGATATAATTTTATATATAAGTTTAGTTATAGCTATATTATTAATAATATTTGCTATATTTATGAGTATTTATTATAGTAAAAAGAGACATACTAAGAGTGTAAATACTAAAAATACAAAAAACAAGGCAGAGTATTTATTTGATAAAGAAGAACATGATGATAAAGAATAAGGAGGAAGGATACTATGAGAAGATGGGAGATGGTACTTGCTGGTATTATAATAATCATCTTTGTCATAGTATACTTCTTTTCTTTATATAATATTATACTTTGGTATAAAGATAATGAAGCGACTAATGAACAAATCGAACAGTTGCAGGAGATAGTGGATAAGAAAGATGTAGGGGATACTACTACAACTGAAGTGTTAAGTGAAAGTAAGTATAATAATATTAGTTTTTTAAGTGTTGATTTTACTAACTTATTAAATATAAATGATGAGGTAGTTGGTTGGATTCAAATACCAAATACTAATATAGATTATCCTTTTGTTAAGCACAGTGATAATTCTTATTATTTAACTCATTCTTTTGATAAAACTTATAATAATGCTGGATGGTTGTTTTTAGATTATAGGAATGATTTGGAAAGTTTAGATACTAATACTATTATTTATGCTCATGGAAGAGTAGATAAGACTATGTTTGGTAGTTTGAAGGATGTTTTGACTGATGAGTGGTTAGAAAAGGATGAATATTATATAAGAGTGTCTACTTTAAATTATAATTATCTATTTGAAATATTTAGTGCTTATCATATAGAAACAACTACAGATTATTTAAGTATTAATTTCAGTAATGATAGTAATTATGAAGAATTCTTAGATTTGATTAAACAAAGAAGTATAATTGATTTTGATACTGAGGTATCAGTAGATAATAAAATTATAACCTTATCTACTTGTTATAATAATAGTGAGAAAATGGTTGTTCATGCTAAATTAATTAAGCAAGAGAAGAGGTCTTGATAGTGAAGAAACTACCTAATTTAGTAGTTTCTTTATTATTTAACTGTAGAAAGAACTAAGAAATAAAAAAAACTATTGTAAAAAATACAACAGTCTTTTATCTTCTTTTACTTTTACTGAAACCTAAATCAATTCCTTTATCTATATTTTTATTATCAAAAAGTGGAAGTTTTTCATAAATTAGGTCTACATAATCGTCTGGAGAAATATTAATTAAACTTCTCGCTGCAATTACTTTCATATCATTAAATAAATAATTAGCATTATTTAAAGTATCCTCAAACCCTTTTTCTAAAATGAAGTCGCCACTACTAACTTTAAAATTATTAAGGCCAACGTGAGTATTAATATTATATAAAGATATTATTTTCGCTGTAATGACTTCTTCAATAATATCTTTATCATGTTTATTAAACTCTTCAAAGTGATAGTCAGGTTCAGGAACATAAACACCTAATTTATTATTTAAATAACTTATACACCTTGCTTGATAATAGTAAGGAGTCATATAAACTTCTCGCTGATAATTAATATTACCATAATAAAGTAGAGGACTAACTACATCTTCATTATTCTTACTAAGTTTTTTTAAATTATTATATTCCTCTTTAATTTTACCATATTCTAAATTAGGTTGTCCCATTAGTAGAGTATATTTCTTATGCCCATTATCTAAGACATAAACAACTTCCATATGGCCCCAGTTTATAAATTTTATTTTAATATTTTTACTATAATACTTAGGATAATTTTCTTTTAAATAATTAGTAAAATCATTTTCAATAAATTCACTTGTTTTGATAACTTCTTCAATAGGTTTTTGATTTTTTCCAAGTTCATAATAAATAAAATCGTAATCATCAATACCTAAATTTTCTTTTTTTACCATAATTTTCCCTCCATAAGAGTTATTATAATTAAAGAGTTAGAAAATAGCAAATAGATTGTTGTTAAATATATTAAAACTACTGAAAAATTACTCAGTAGTTTCTTTTAACTTCTTATTAATTATTGTTAAATTATTTTTTAATCTTTCATCATTAGGATCTAGTTTTAAGGCTTTTTCTAAGAATACTTTACTAGCTTCATATTCTTCTTTGTAGTAGTATGATATACTTAATAAATCGTATGGAGTAGAGTTAAAACTAAAGATTTCATTAATATAACTTTTTAAATGATTCTTAATATTTAGTGCTTTATTAACATAATAAATAGTATTATCATAATCATTTAACTCATAATAGAGTAGAGCCATTTCCATATAAGGATCTCTTAAATAAGGAGCTTCTTTAATCGCTTTTTCAAGCCACATTTTTGCTTCATCATATCTTTTTAAGTTCTTGTAGCATCTACTAATAAATCTCATAGAGGCACACCTTTCATCTTTCCATGTTGCTTTTTCTAAACTTAGATGTCTAATTAAAGTATCTATTGCTTCATTATATTTTCCATAATACATATATTCACGTCCTAAGTAGTGCATATTTCTATCATCATTAGGGTCTTCTTTAACAGAGATTTCTAAAAGAGGAAGATAACTACTCCTAGATTTAGTTCTATCAGGATAGTGATTTAAAATAATATTATCAGTAACACTGAATGTTTCAACACCATCATATTTTAATATTTCATGGACAGGGTGGTACCAAGAATAGCCTAATCTTTTATGAATTTTCTCATAATAAAAGCTTATTATAGGATTATTGTTTTTATCTAAATACCAGTTATAAATATACTTAAGTCTTGTTGTATCAGAAGACCATGCTTTTTCAAGGGCTTCTCTCCATCCAGGTAAGAATACTTCATCTAAGTCAGTACAAACACAAATATCAGTATCTTCTGGTACTAGTTTTAATGATTCATTTCTTGCTACATCAAATCTCCAAGGTTCTATCTTTTTAGTTTCTACATGAATACCTTTTTCTTTAAGTTTTTCTACTGTATTATCAGTAGAGCCTGTATCAAGAACGTAAATCTCATCAGCTTCTTTCATAGATTCATACCATCTATCTACAAATTTTTCTTCATTTAAACAAATTGTATAAACACATACTTTATATTTGCTCATAAACACACCTCTATATATTGTATGAAATAATTATAAAAAAAGTAATAACTGCATATAAATATAATAAGGAGGAGGCTATGATTAAAAGAATAGTTTATAGTTTGTTACCTTTAGTTGGTGGGGGTATAGTAGGGTTAATTATATCAGGATATATGGATTATCAAAATATGGTAAAGCCACCTTTTTCACCACCAGGAATAGTATTTCCAATCGTTTGGACAATACTTTATGTTTTGATGGGAATATCTTATTTTCTAGCTGTTAAAGATAATTTGGACAATAAAGAACTAGACCAGATTTATTTTTTACAATTATTAGTAAATTTTTTATGGCCAATAATTTTCTTTGTTTTAGAAATGTATTTTACGGCTTTTCTTTGGATAATCTTACTATTAATATTAGTAATTGCTATGATGAAAGAACTATTAGTTAGAAATAAAATTAGTGGTTATTTGCAAATTCCTTATCTTATTTGGATATTATTTGCTATTTACTTGAATTTTGGTATAGCCTTGTTAAACTAAAAACTCACGAAATGTGAGTTTTTTAGTATTATGGACCTGTTGGACCAGTAGGACCAGTAGGACC
>CAZJKS010000043.1:0-2748 GCA_964546695.1 uncultured Muribaculaceae bacterium
TTTTTTGACTGTTTCTAAAAATATTCTCTTTTGAAATCTACTATTTTTATTTGCTTGATTTATAACATCTTCTAAAGTAATACCTTGGTACTCTTTCTTTTTCTAATAAGTTCTAGTTTATTTATTATAGTTAAAAGAAAAGTAGATGTTTTGTTATCTACTTTTATAATTTGTTATGTAATTTTAGTATTTCTATTAACATTTTATCACGATACTTAGCAAGAGAAGAATCATCATTACCTATTTCTTTAGGTCTATTTTTTAAAGCTTCTTCTACACCTTTTCTTGCTATTTCTGGAAATTCTTCTGGGAAGTCTTTGAAGTCGGCCATATCATGTAACCATAAACTAATTGATGAATTTAAGTGTTTCATAAGACCATCTACATGACCTTTGCCTCCACCTAATTCAAAGACTAGACTAGGTCCCATAATAGCCCATCTTAAGCCTGGACCATAAGTAACGGCTTTATCGGCATCTTCTATAGTACATACACCTTTCATTACTAAGTTACATACTTCTCTATAAACAGCCATTTGAATACGATTACAGATAAATCCTAGGGCTTCTTTTTGTAATACAACAGGTTCTTTACCAATGGATTGATAAAATTCTTTAGCAGTATTTATAACTTCATCAGTTGTATAATCTCCTTTAGTTAGTTCTACTAGTGGTATTAAATGTGGGGGATTATAAGGATGTGCTCCAATAAATCTTTCTTTGTGTTTTGCATCTCTTGCTATTTCGGTAATTAGTAATCCTGATGTAGATGAGGCGATGATTGTATCTTCTTTTGTATATTTTTCAATCTCTTCAACCATTTTTCTTTTAACATCATAATTTTCAGGACCAGATTCAGTAATCAGTTCTACATTTTTTACTGCTTCTTCCATTGATGTAGTATAACTAATTCTATTTTCTATTTCTTTAATTTCTTCATCTGTTACAACATTATTTTTCTTTAAGTTAAGTAGACTTTCATGTATGCGTATCTTGGCAATATTTAAAGCCTCGTCGGTTATATCATAGACATTTACTGATAGTTTTTTTAGAGAGTAATATAAAGCCCAACTATAACCAATTATGCCTGCACCTACACAGGCAACATTTTTTATATCTTTTCTTTCCATATTCTACCTCCATCTTAATTGTAGGCTTTTAGAGTGGAGAAATCAATGGTTTAGTCTTTATTTTACATTTTATATGTATATACTAATTTAATTCCTCTTCATCTTTTTCTTCTAAATTATCATTATTAAAATAACTATTATTTGTTTCTTTATTTTCTTCTATTACTATATTATCATTATTGTTATCATTAGTACTATTGTTGTTAGTGTTGTTGTTTTTATTGCTATTGTTATTATTATTATTATTACTATTATTATTACTATTATTGTTACTGCTATTGCTATTTTTGTTACTGTTGTTATTGCTATTATTAAAGTTATAATTTGAACTGTTAGAAGAAGTAGAATTATTTGTATTACTGTAACTATAAGTTGTGGCATTACAACTTGGTAGATATAAGGACATACCTGTTCTAGTATGAGTTTTATTAAATAAAGAATCAGTTAAATTGAAATAAGTATATGATATCCCATTACTATCATCCCAAGTTAAATCAACGTTGTAATAACCATCACTTAACTTAACGATATTCCAAGCATGGTCTTCACTAGCATAACCTGTAGCATAGTAAGTTGGTATTCCTAATTCAATCATAATATATTGAAAAGCTCTTGCATATCCAGCACAAACAGTAGAATTATAGACAAGAGCACTGTATGCACTTTGATTTAAGATAGAATTAGTATCATAATCTATTAATTTTATTAAGGCATCGTGGACATATTTTTCTTTTTCATAATCTGTACTTAGTTGATTAGCACTATTTATAATGCTATTTGCAGCATTCTCAAATAAGGATTTAGATTCTTCAAAATTATTAATAGTATCATTAAATTCTAATATTATTTGAACACAATTACCATCTTTAGTATATTTGTAAGAGTATGATGTATCAACCCAAAATAATTCTGGATGGTCATTATATACGGCTTCAATAACATCTGTAACAGAGTTTACATCAATAGTTACTATAGGAACAAAAGTAGTAGATAACTCTTTTATATTAGCATATATTTGCTTATATAAACTTTGTTCATCTGAGTCTAAGAAACCATAATATGGATAATATGTAGTGTCAAAGGAATAACTTTCTCCTGTGATACCAGAATCTTCTAGACTATCTATATCATCATCACTAATTAAATCACCTATAGCACTTAATTTTTCTAGATTGGTTTTAGAAAGAATGCTGGTGTTAGTGATTAAATAGTATAAACCACCTATAAGAAGAATGACGAGTATAAAGGTAAGAATATATTTTATTATTTTTAATCTTTTCTTCAAAATGAGAGTCCTCCTTTCTTTTTTAGATGTAAAATATATAGATATGATAGCATATAAATGTGATTACTTGGTGAAAATTATTTTAAATAGTTGTATTATGATTGATTTTAGTTTTGAAAAAATAGATTATCTATTTACTGTATTAAGTATTTGTAGTAAAGTTTTTATGGGGGGAGTTTTTTATATGAATGATAGTAGAACTAAGTATTGTAAATATTGTGGAGAAATAATACCTTTTGATTCTGTTATTTGTACAAAATGTGGTAGACAAGTAGAAGAGATTAAAAATGAGACAAGAGAGTCGATAGTAATTAATAATAATAACAATAATAAT
>CAZJKS010000043.1:2848-7725 GCA_964546695.1 uncultured Muribaculaceae bacterium
TATATATATTTACATTAGGTCTATTTTTTATAGGTTGGATAGTAGATATAATTACATTGCTTGGAAAACCTACAACTTATTATGTGTAAAGTTAAATTAAATTTTTCATTGAAAACAGATTGACATATAAAAAGTTAAGAAAAATCATAGGGGTGCAAATAAATGAATTTAATATCTTTATTACAAAATCGGCAGGAACTATTAACTTTTGAACCTTTAGTATCATATTTACAAAAAATAGAAGAACTTAATGCAGATATTATTTTTCAAAATGAGAAATTGTGCTATTTAAAGGATAATGAGCATTATTATAAAATTGAATATCGTTTATCAGATGGACCTTTGTTAAGTGATATTGTTGAAATAGGTATTACTGATATAAACTTTTTTGCAGTAAGACATACTGCTTTTTCTATTATGAATCCTGATAATAATCTTTATATTCCTAATATGCCTGAAAAAAGTATAGGAGATGAATTTTTAGTTAGCAATGATAGTTCTTGTAATATTATAGACAGATTATACTCTTATGAAAATAATAATGTAGAATTATTATCTAGTGTTTCAATGGAATTATCACTTTCAGAAATGAAAGAGATTTTTGAGCCTAGTAATTTTTTAGATGTTGATAGTTTATTAATATTAAACAATGCTAAAAAGAGTGGTGATAAGGTAACAGAACTTCGAATTATGATTGATACAGGTGCTAGGGGGAATGCATTTACACGTTTAAGATTTGGTCCTTTAAGATATCGTTTTGTTTCTGAAGCTTCAGAAGATAAAACATTCATATATACATTAAAAAGTAAGTTATAGCTTGTAAATAAAAAAGCTTTCTTTATATTGATGTCTCTTAAATGGAATTCACATCATATAAAGAAAGTTTTATTTGTTTTTTACTGTTTTAGTATTTATCTTATAATAGTTAAGTACTTGGTTTAAATATTAATAGTATTCGTCTGTTTCATAATAATATGAAGTTTCTATGCCTTTAAAAATTGTGTTTAAGCTTAAATCATCTGTTAGATTATTTTCGATTAAAGTTTTAATTTCTAAAGTATTAATTGGACTTCGTTCCATTGCTTGTAAATATAATCTCTTATCGATTTTTTCCCAATTAACAATTTTATTTAAATTTTTCTTTAATATTAAATCTAACCAGATTCTTGTGCTTCTACCATTTCCTTCTAAGAAGGGATGAGCAATGTTCATTTCTACATATTTATTAATTATTTCATCTAATGTAGATTCTTTCATTGTTTCTATTTTTTTTAATATATCTTCTAAATATAATGTATTGGCAAATCTAAAATTTCCTTTAGATATGTTTTCTTTTCTGATTATACCTGCAAAATCATATAGTCCTTCAAATAGATATTTATGAATTTGTTGTAATCCTTTTACAGTACCAACTTCAATCTCGCTAATATCTCCACTTGAGAATAATTTTTTAGCATTTTCTAAGCTTTTTTTATCGGTTTCATTCATTTTCATCACCATAGTTTTATATGATATTGTTCTTAAAAACACCCTTGTATGCAAAACAACCTATATATTAATATAGGTTGTGATATTTTATAATGGCAGGGGCGGAGAGAATCGAACTCCCATCAAAAGTTTTGGAGACTCCTATGCTACCATTATACCACGCCCCTATGGGTTCTTTTTAGAACACATTAATTATAGCATAGTTTACTATGATTTGACAATATATTTTTAATGAAGGGGTGGACAGATACTGGGATCTGGGGCATAGAAACAGTGATTTTTATATTTTCCGGCTAAACCTTGATCATACCATGTACTTACGCAACTTTTACCACTTCCTGGAGCATAGAACCATAGAGCATTAGTAGCAGGATAGTAATATTCTCCTTTTAAAGTTCTTTCTGCTAGTTCTCTTTCTTTAATGGTTGAGCTTGCTGTAAATTGGGAACTGTTAATTCCTGAAAATCCTCCTGGAGATTGGTACACCATTTGGGTAACACTAGTTATGTTTTTAAAAGTATAGCAGTATGCTAGTACTCTATTAACACCAACGTTTCCTACCATTAACATACCATAATCTCCTTCTCCTACTGCTTCAGCACGCATTAGGCGAGCTAATAGGTCTAGTTCTTTACTTGTATATTGGACTACTTGAGACATAATATCACCTAATATACTTTATGATATTTATAATAAATTGTTCTACTAAATTTAATAAAAATATGCTACTATTGTAATAGGTGGTGGTACTTTTGAAAAAGAAAAGGAAAAAAGCTATTACTTTTATAGTTGTTTTGCTTTTGCTTTTAGTAGGTGGGGCTTACTATTATTTTATTTATCTTGGTAATGATATTCCTTTGTCTTTAGAAAAAGAAGAGTTAAGTGTTTATGATGTTAATAGTAATGAGCGTCCTATTGCTGTTATGATAGATAATAATGTAGAAAATGATGAACAAGTGGGGTTGCAAGATGCTTATTTAACTTATGAGATTATAGTTGAGGGTGGTCTAACTCGTATAATGGCTATATATAAAGATGTTGATACTAGTGTAATTGGACCAGTTCGTAGTAGTAGGCACTATTTTTTAGATTATGCACTTGAAAGTGATGCTATTTATGCTCATTATGGATGGAGTACTTATGCTGAGGATGATATTAAAGCTTTAAGTGTTGATAATATTAATGGACTTTATGATGATGCCTTTTATAGAGATAGTAGTATAGCAGCACCTCATAATGTTTTTACTAGTATTGATAATTTATATTTAATGGCTGAAGAGTTAGGCTATGATACAACATCTTATGATTATGAAAATTTAAATTATGTGGCAAAAGATGTTGATTTAGAAAGTGTCGATAACTCATTAAACTGTGATGAGGATAATTGTAGTTTAGAAGGAAGTGTTTTAACTAGTATTGAGATATCTTACTCTAATAGTGAAGTTAGAAGTTATACTTATGATAGTGAAAATGGTTATTATCTTCGCTATATGAATGGTATTGCTCATACTGATAGAGATAGTGGGAAGCAGTATCATTATAAAAATATAATTATTATGAAAGTAGATAATTATACTCTTGATAGTGATGGCAGACAAGATTTGGATACAGTTGGTAGTGGAGAAGGTTATTACATTACTAATGGTTATATAATGCCTATTACTTGGGAGAAAGATTCTAGAAGTAGTAAGACATATTATTCTTATAGCAATAGTGATGAGATAGAAGTTAGTGATGGTAATACTTTTATACAAGTAATGCCTAGTGATAGGGACATAATTGTTAATTAATAGGAGAGTGATAAAATGTGTATTATTAGAAAATATGAAATTGGTGATGAAACTGGTATTGTAGATGTTATACATAGAACTTCTCTTGAAGTTAATATTAAAGATTATCCAAGAGAATCTATGGAGGCTTTGGTAAATAGAGTAACTTTAGAATTTATAATTAAAAGAGCAAAGGATTTTCATATGTATGTTATTACTGATGAAGACAATATTATAGGTGTTGGTGCTGTTGGTCCATACTTTGATAGTTTAACAGAAAGTAGTTTGTTTAATCTTTTTATATTACCCGAGTATGAAGGTAAAGGTTTAGGACGAAAATTAATAGAGACTTTGGAGCAGGATGAATATTATAAAAGAGCAGATAGAATTGAAATTGCTGCAAGTATTACAGCTTTGGGATTTTATAGACATTTAGGTTATGGTTTTAAAAAACTTGGCAATATTACAGATAGTAAAGGAAACTATATATTGGAGAAGTTTCCTAAAATTAGTTATGATAATAATGATAAAACACAATATAATATGAGACCATATATAAATAATGAATATCATAATTATTATGATTTTATATATGATGTTAAAAAGATTTCTTATAAGAAGTATGTTGAAGAATGTTGGGGTTCTTGGGTAGAGGAGGAACAACGAAAATATTTTAAAAATTTTATAGATCAAGTAAAAGATGATACTTATATTATTCAGTTAAATGGTAAAGATATTGGTTTTTATAATGGATTGACATTAGATGATGGTAGTTATGAGATAGGTAATATTTGTATTATTCCTGAATATCAGGGAAAAGGTATTGGTACTAAAGTATTAATAGACATTATGGAATTACATAAAGATCAAGATTTACATATTCAGTATTTTAAACAAAATCCTGTTGGTAAATTATATGAGAGATTAGGGTTTACTCCTAATGGCGAAACAGAGTATCATTATCAAATGATTAAAACAGCAAAAAAGCATTTGAAAAAGTAAAAAATGAAGAATCTTAGCTACTCTTCATTTTTATATATTCTAGATTTTTCTTCTAATAATTTAAAATTACAACACCGTTCATCTATTTTCTTTGTTAATTTGTTTTCAATTTTTTTCTTGTATAAGTTTAGAGCATTTTCTTTAAGAGATTTACCATAACGATTTAACCATCTTAATTGATTGTTTAATAATACTTTGTATTGCTTTTCCTCCTTTTTAAGACCTTTTGTATTTGTATTAATAATATAATATTCTCCTTCTATTATTGGAATCATATTATTAAAATTTATTGCACCAAGTTTTCCATTATCTAATTTGTAAAAATCAATTTTGTTTTTCATTTTTAAATGTTTTGGTTTTGGACTAGACAAAGGGACAAAATATTTAATTTTATCTATTTCAAATAATATACCAACAAATGGGCGTAATTTCTTTTTGTTAGCATTATAGCTTACTCTATAATCAAATTTTCTTAGATAGTTACAATATTTACTATTGACAGTTACTAGTTTATAATATTCTTTTCCCATTTTTACGAACCTCCTAAAAAAATAAGGGCTAACTAAATATTAGTAGCCCACTTTTTTCATTCCCGCTTTTTGATTGGTGGGGAACACC
>CAZJKS010000043.1:7825-9160 GCA_964546695.1 uncultured Muribaculaceae bacterium
CTTTTTTCATTCCCGCTTTTTGATTGGTGGGGAACACCGCTTTTTAATATTGAAACTTAATTATAATTTTGTTTCATTAGTATTATATGATGTTTCTTTCATTTAATACATTTGTATAGTATCATATTTTTGACATTTTGTAAATAGGTATATTTTTTGTCAAGTTATGAAAAATTTAAGGTAAAAGTTTAATTATTTTTTGTTATATGCTAAAATTTAGTTGGGTGGTAGTCGTGAGAAAGCTAAAATCTTTAGGAGATGTTAGAGTTAAGCCTATTTTTAATAAAAAGAAAATAATTATATTTAGTATTGTTAGTGTAGCATTTTTTCTAATATTTGTTGGAGTTTTTTATTTGCTATTATTTACGAATGATAATAATTCTAAGAAAAAAGAAGATGTTAAAATAGATGATGTTAGTACTATAGAAAAAGATGATTTAACTGTTTATGATACTAATAGTAATAAGCGACCTATCGCTATTATGATAGATAATAATGTTGGTAATAATAATCATGTAGGATTACAAGATGCTTATTTAACTTATGAGATAATTGTAGAAGGTGGTTTGACTAGACTTATGGCTATTTTTAAAGATGTTAATCCTGATGTGATTGGACCAGTTCGTAGTAGTAGACACTATTTTTTAGATTATGCACTTGAAAGTGATGCAATTTATGCCCATTATGGGTGGAGTACTTATGCAGAAAATGATATTAGTACTTTAGGTGTAAATAATATAAATGGACTTTATGATGAGGGTTATTATCGTAATTATAATTATGCTTCTCCTCATAATGTTTTTACTAGTATAGAAGATTTATATAATGTTGCTGAGAGTAAAGGTTATAGTACTACTAGTGATAATTATAGTCTTTTAAATTATACTCCGGATGAAGTTGATTTTGATGATACAAGTGATTTGTTAACAGCTAATAATGTTAGTATGACTTATTCTAATAGTGAAGTTAGAAGTTATATATATGATTCTACTAATAAGTATTATTTACGTTATATGAATAATAGTGCTCATACTGATAGAGATACTGGGATACAATATTATTATAAGAATATAATTATTATGAAAGTTAATAATAGTACACTTGATAGTTATGGGAGACAAGATTTAGATACTGTTGGTACAGGGGAAGGTTATTATATTACTAATGGATATGCTATTCCTATTACTTGGAGTAAATCATCTAGAAGTGCTAAAACTTATTATTATTATTATGGAAATAGCGAAATAGAAGTTAGTGATGGTAATACAATAATACAAATAGTTCCTATTAATAGTAGTATTGATATTAGTTAGGGGTATTTTATCTAAAGGATAT
>CAZJKS010000044.1:0-2553 GCA_964546695.1 uncultured Muribaculaceae bacterium
TTTAATAATAAAGTTTTGAAAGAGGCAAAACACCCCTACTAGGTATTCCTAACAGATATAATAGCATATCTAATATAACAAATCAATCGAACATGATACAAGGAGCGAAATAATTATGCTAGAATTATATAAAAAATGTAATTTATGTCCTAGAAATTGTTTAATAGATAGAACTAAAACTCTAGGGTATTGCAAAGCAACTGATAAAGTTAAAGTAGCAAGAAGTGCCCTACACTACTTTGAAGAACCAAGTATTTCTAGTACTAATGGTAGTGGTACTATCTTTTTTAGTAATTGTAATTTAAAGTGTTGTTACTGTCAAAACAAAGAAATATCTACAGATGGTTTTGGTAAAGAAATAACTATAGAAAGACTTTCAGAAATGATGTTAGAATTAGAAGAAAAATATGCTAACAATATTAATCTTGTTACCCCTACTCATTATGTACCTAGTATTATAGAAGCGATTAAACTAGCAAGAAAGAAAGGATTATCTATTCCTATAGTTTATAATACTAGTGGTTATGAAAGTGTAGAGACTTTAAAACTATTAGACGGATATATTGATATTTATTTAACAGACTTTAAGTATTTTGATAACAAATTAGGTAAAGATTTATCAAAATGCTCTAACTATTTTGAAATAACATCTAAAGCATTAGAAGAAATGTATAGACAAACAGGTAAAAATAAATTTAAGAAAGATGGTCTAATGACTAAAGGTATTATTGTTAGATGCTTAGTCTTACCTACTAAAAGTAATGATACTAAGAAAATAATAAATTATTTATATAAAAAATACCAAGATAATATTTATCTTAGTATTATGAATCAATATACACCAGTTAATTATATTAAAGATTATCCTTTCTTAAATAAAACCATTAGTGATGAAGAATATAATGATGTAATAGATTATGCCATAGACTTAGGTATTAAAAATGCTTATATGCAAGAAGGTGATACTTGTAGTGAATCATTTATCCCTCTTTTTGACCTTGAAGGAGTTTAGTATAACTTCTTTTCTTTTACTTTAGAAAATTTATAATGAAATTCCCAATATATTTCTTTATTATCATTATAAAATTTTTCAAATATATCAATATTCTTATCAAATAGTTCTAAATAATTAAAATAACTATCAACTATCTCCATCATTATATCTGATGGAGGCGCTTTTTTTATTATTTGCATAACAATTCCATCATTAATAGCATTTACAAACCATACAGGCTGTATTTTATCATCATATGGATATTGTAAAAGTGAATACCCCTTAATTTTAGGAAAAACATTATTAGTTGGATCATATAGAAATGGTACTTTATCATATTTAATATAATTAATAACATGATCCCCTAATAAATAAGGTCTCAAATTAACAAATAAAGCTACTGCTCTAAGACTATTAGAAAACTCTTTAGAATCAGTAGTTGCAACATAATTTTTTATATCATTCAAAGTAAGAAAAGTTTTTAACTGATAAGTTATATTTCTACAAACACCATAACCTTCTACTATATAAAAACCTAAATCATTTGGAGGTAAATCAACAGAATATAATTTATTTTTATCAAACTCAAATTTATGTTTATAAGACAAATAACCATTTTTATAGGAATAATAAAACATAGCTAACAAACCTGATATTTCTTCTATATCAAATTCTTTAGCAACATCATCTAAATTACAAAGGCTATATGCATTAAGATAAATTAAATCTTCTCTTATATTACTTTTACAATACTCTTTAAAAAAGTTACTCATTTCTTAATTTTCCTAACCTTTCTACTTTAGAATAGATACAACCACAGTAGTCTTGACGATATAAATTATAGATCTGAGACAACTCTATACTTCTTTTATAACCATTTTTCTTTTTAAAATCAGCATATAAATAATTAATATTATATTTTTTAGATAACTCACTACCTATTTCATTTAACCATTTACTATTCTTATAAGGACTTATTGATAAAGTTGTAGTAAAATAATCAAAATTATGCATTTTAGCAATTCTTGCCGTCTCTTCAAGTCTTAAGTTATAACACTTATAACATCTAATATCTCCTTCACATAAATCTTCTAAGCCATGAGACATTTCTAAAAACTTTTCTTTATCATAATTACAGTCTAATAGTTTTATATCATAACCTACTAGGTTAATAAATTTTTCCAACTCTTCTTTTCTTTTAAGATATTCTTTATAATCAGTAATATTAGGATTATAAAAGAGAATTGTTATATCAAAGTATTTAGATATTCTCTCTAATACTGATGATGAACAAGGAGCACAACAAGCATGTAATAACAGTGTTTTTTTATTATTTAAATCTATACTATTTAATATTTTTTCACATTCTAAATTATAGTTCATCTAATTATCATCTCCATATTTGTTACTTTTTTATTAATCCCAAGCTTTTTTCTTTTTCATATACTTTATTATAATTTGCATTTATTCTTTGATAATTACCTATATTTTGAAGATAAAAATGCATTAATAAATCTCTATTACCATTACATATATCAATAGTATCATTAGCTTTATCT
>CAZJKS010000044.1:2653-9080 GCA_964546695.1 uncultured Muribaculaceae bacterium
AAAAGGAGACAGTGATATTATGTCTAACTTTACTTATGCATTTATATTATCTACTTTAGCAGGGCTTTCTACTTTAATTGGTTTTATTCCCCTACTTTTTAATTTAAAGAATGAAAAATATATCATCTTAGCATCCCTATCTTTTGCTAGTGGCGTAATGATTTGTGTATCAATAACTGATTTAATACCTGAATCTTTTAATCTTTTAACTTCTATCTTTAAAGGCTTTCCTGCTCTTTTATTTCTTTTAATATTTATATCTCTTGGAGTTATAACATCAATGTTAATAGATAAGTTCTTACCTAGTAATGATAGTAAATCTATTAGTAATAAAAAACTATATCGATTAGGTCTTGTCTCTATGCTTGCTATTATTATGCACAACATCCCTGAAGGAGTGGCTACTTTTCTATCTAGTTCTACTAACAGAACTCTAGGCTTATCCTTAGCTTTAGCTATTAGTTTTCATAATATCCCTGAAGGAATAAGTATTGCTATACCAATATATTTTAGTACTAAATCTAAACTTAAAGCTTTTATCTACACTTTAATATCAGGCTTATCAGAACCACTTGGCGCTATACTTGCCTATTTATTTTTATCTAATATTATCAACAACTTTATTATGAGTATAATTCTATCTATAATTGCAGGTATTATGATACATATTAGTATTTATGAACTACTAAGTGAATCTTTAAGTTACAAAAAAAGAAGACTAACCTTTATCTTCTTTAGTATAGGTTTTATCTTTATGTTAATATCTCATTTCTTATTAGGATAATTTTTTCACTTCTAATTGATTAACCTTAATTTTTATTGTACAATGTATATATGAAAAAAATATTAATTAGTTTAATTCATCTTTATCAAAAGATGCCTTTAGCAAGTCATAGTGCTTGTCATTTTTATCCTACTTGTTCTAATTATACTATTGAAGCGATAGAAGAATATGGTTCTATAAAGGGACTTTTTCTTGGCTTTAAAAGAATACTTAGATGTCGTCCTGGAGCAAGATTTGGATATGACCCAGTTATAAGAGAGGAGAAAAAGAATGAAAAGAAGTGTTAAAAATTTAGGTAAGATTGCTTTTCTTGGTATAGCAATTTTATTAACTACTACAGGTTGTAAAAGTGATGATATGGAAGATATAGAAATATATACTACTAACTATCCAAACGAATACATCATAGAAAGACTATATGGAGATCATGCTAAAATTAGTAATATTTATCCTGATGGTGTTGATGTCGATGAATATAGTTTTACTACTAAACAAAAGAAAGATTTTGCTAGTAAAGATTTATTTATCTATACGGGATTAGTAAATAGAGATAGAGACTTAACAATAGAATTATTAGATTATAATAAAAATCTAAAAATAATTGATAGTTCCTATGTCCTTGACAATGATTATGAAATGGAAGAAGTTTGGCTAGATCCATCATTTATGTTAATGATGAGTCAAAATGTCAGAATAGCTTTACAAGAATATATAGAAAACAACTATCTAATTGAAGAAATTGATGATAATTACGAAGAGTTAAAGCTTGATATATCAGAATTAGATGCTAATATTAGACTAGCCGTTGAAAGTGCACCATATACTACTATAGTCGCTACTGATAATAATTATAAATTTCTAGAAAAATATGGTATTACTGTCTATATATTAAATGATGATACTAGTGAAAAAGATTTAGTTGAAATAAATAATTTAATAGAAGATGGAGAAGTTACTAAAATATTTAGTTATAGCGATGTAGAAACTACTACTAATGTTCAAAATTTAATTAATACCTATCCTAATGAATTAGAAATTATTAATTCTAATAGAATAATAGTTTTAACTGAAAGTCAAAGAGAAACTAATACTGACTATATTACTTTAATGAATCAAAATCTAGATGACATTAAAGAAGAACTATATCATGATGAATAAAACCTATGGAATGAACCCTCCATAGGTTTTTAATTAACTTGATTACCTTCAATCACAATTTTTCCTTGCCAAACCTGATTACTAAAATCACCATCTACATCTATAGTAGGCCATATCTTCAAAGTATAATAATAAACATCCCCTTTAGAAATAGTACCTTGATCTAATATTCTTTTCCCATTAACTTCTAAATTTTCTAAAAAATCAGCAGAACCTACAGTATCATTTTTACTTAAACTATATTTTAAGTACTTATCATCAAGCCTCACATAAGATTGATCTATATCTTCATCTTCTAAATATATAATATAATTAACATCAGTATCTCCCTTATTTTTTAAAACAAAACTATAGCCATCTAAACTAAGTCCTTCTTCATCACTTATAGGATATACATTATCTAAACTAATAGTATTAACATCATCTAAAGTTAATTCTAATGTTCCTAAAGTAATAACATTATCTATCCCACTTCTACTATAATTAAAGAAAGCATATGATAGGGAAACTATAAGTATTATTAGTATAAATAATAAAACTACTAGTATTATTTTATCTTTTTTCATCATCACATCACACTATAAAGTATAGCATTGTTAATTATATCTTTCAAGAAACTTTTAAATTAGATTATCTCTTTGTACAATCTCTACATTCGTATTATCAACTCTATAACTAATAGTATTAACATCATAATTAGCAAAAACAGAATAGCTTAATATATATAATACTTCTTCTTTAATAGTACTATCCTTATCAAATAAAGCACTATTAAAATCTAATATAAGTAAATCTTCATCTACAAATTCTTTATCTATAAGTTGAACTTCTTCATTTAAAATACTTCTTAAATTATCTTCATAAATATAACTAGTAGTAAGCTCTTCTACAATTATATTAATCTTATCTTTATTATCGTTATTATTTATATATTTAGTAACTGGTACATAATAAATATTATTATCTATATCTTCTCCATAATATATAACAACTTTAGTAATATTATCTAAAGTATTATAAACATATAAATTATTAATACCAATATCTCTAGTCAAGGGCATAGTTATTTCTTTATTACTATTAGGATAAAATTCTAAAAGATTATCTTCTACTGTTATTATAACTTTATTAATATCACTAATCTCTGTAACAGAATAAACTATCGCTTCTATTAATTTAACAGATAACTCTTCTTCAATATTTAAAAATTCTAAAGAAAAATCAAGATTTACAACATCATCTTCTATAACAACAGAATTTAACTCAGTCCCTTTAGGTATAATTGCTTTTAAATCATTAGGAAATTTACTATTATTATTAATAGTCAAATTATTAATAATACTTTTAATATTATCTTCTACTAAACTATTATCTAATAATATCTTACTCTTTACTAAATAATTATTACTATCTAATAAATAAATAGAAGAATTAGCAAGATTAGTTACATATTCAAATTCTAAATTAGTATTAACAGTCTTTTCTGTTAATGGTATTAAATAAACACTCATAATGATAAAAAGACTCATAGTTGTAATTAATATCTTTCTTAAAGCTTTTCTTCTTAACATAAATATCACCTAATAAAGTATATAAAAAAAAGTACTTGTTTAGTACTTTTACAAAGTAATTTCATTTAATTTTAAAAGTTCTATAACTGCATTTGCCCTACCTTTAACACCAAGCTTTTGCATAACATTAGAAATATGATTCCTAACAGTTTTTTCACTTATATTTAAAGATAATGCTATTTCTTTAGTAGAAAGCCCCTTTACTAAAAGAGTAAAAACTTCTTTTTCTCTAGTTGTTAATATTTCTCTCATAATTATCCCCTTTCCTAATTCTTGACGTACTCAATAGTAGTTTATGAAAAAAGGATTATTTGTTGTAGATAAAAGAACTAGTTACCCTCAAATTTAACAGTTATTGTTTTCTTAGTATCATACTCTCCTTGAATAGTTCTCATAATATTATTAGCTAAAGTTACATCATGCTTTTTCTTAGCTGCCACTACTGTAATCGTATTATTATCTATTTTAACAAAACTATCCAAATTATATTCTTTTTTTATTAACTTTTCTAGTTTTTCTTCTTCACCTTCTATTACTGATAAGTATTTTAACTGCTCATAAGCATTATTTTTCTCATCAGTAGTAGCATCTTCACTAGAAATAGTAGTTTCTAATTCCTCTTTTTCCTTATCACGTTCTTCATCTAAACTTACTCTTAAAGCTGTTAAAGTATCAGAATTAGTTATTTCAACTACAGTATCTTCATCATCTATAGATTCTTCATCTAAAGTATCAGTAGAATTACTAGCGATAAGTAAATCATTAGGCATTGTTATATAGTAGACACTAAGAACTAAAATAAGACTAAAAAGAGTTAAAAACCATAGACTTTGTTTATTTATCATTTGTTTCCTCCCTATTACTAATACACTCTATGAAGGAAAATATAATTTTATGACTCTAAATTAGAAATAGCTCTTATAACAGCTAAACGACCATAAGCATAGGTTAATGATCCTTGTTGATAAGCAATATAAGGGCTCCTTAAAGGTCCATCACAACTTAACTCTATAGATGAGCCTTGAGTAAAGGCACCACTTGCCATAATAATTTTATCAGAGTATCCTGGCATATCATCTGGAATTGGTAAAGAATTAGAATCAATAGGACTATTCATTTGAATACCTTGTACATATTTTATTAAAGCGTCTTTATTATTAAAGATAATATTCTCTACAATATCAGCACGTTTTTCATTATATTTAGGTTCAACATCATAACCTAACTCTTCTAAAAGACAAGCAGTAAATATAGCAGTCTTTAAAGATGAAGAAACAACAGATGGAGCCATAAATAACCCTTGTAATATTTGTTTATTAATACCTAAAGAAGGCCCTACTTCCTTTCCTTCACCTGGTAGAGTTAATCGCTCAGCACAAAGATTAATTAAAGAACTTTTACCTACAATATAAGCACCATTAGGAGCAATACCACCACCTAAGTTTTTAATTAAAGAGCCAACAACAATATCAGCACCAACTTCAATAGGTTCCTTAGTACTTACAAATTCACAGTAACAATTATCTACCATAATAATTATATCTTTATTAAGAGATCTAATAAAACCAATAATAGACTCAAGTTTTTCTATAGTAATACTACATCTAGTAGAATATCCTTTACTCCTTTGTATCTCAATTACTTTAATTTTATTATTAGTAATAACATCTTTAATTTTATCATAGTCAAAATCATTATTAACCAAATCTACTTGCATATAATTAATACCAAAGCTCTTTAATGATGAAGAATTATCTACAAGACCTATCACTTCATCCATAGTATCATAAGGTTTACCAGTTATGCTTAAAAGAGTATCTCCTGGACGAAGTAAAGCAAAGAAAGCGACAGTTAAAGCATGGCTCCCTGATATAAATTGATTACGAACTAAAGCAGATTCTGCTTTAAATATATCAGCATATATATCTTCTATTTTATCACGCCCTACATCATTATAACCATAACCAGTAGTAGCATTAAAATCAGTCTCAGCTACTTGCATCTTTAAAAAGGCATCTAAGACCTTTTCACTATTTATTCTTTCTATCTCATCTATTTTACATAACTCATCTTTAATCATTAAATCAACTTTTTTAATTAACTCATCACTCATCGTCTAATACCTCCATCTATTCTAATAATAGAATCATTTATATAACTAGATTTATCTGTCCCAAGAAAATAAACAAGATTAGCAATTTCAGAAGGTTCTGCAAAACGATTAAGAAGAATCTTTTCCTCTTCTTCTTTAATAAAATCCTCATCTAAATCTTTATTCATATCAGTATTAATCCAACCAGGACAAACACAATTAACTCTTATATAAGGAGAAAAATAATTAGCAAAGTTGTGAGTAAGAGAAATAATACCAGCTTTAGATGAATCATAGTCAATTGATTCAGGATATGTTGTATCAAGTCCATTAGTAGAAGAAATATTAATAATATTACCAGTTTTCCTCTCTAACATTTTAAGACCTATTTTTTTAGATATTAAATATGTACCTACAAGATTAATCTCTAATGTCTTCATAAAATCTTCTTTAGTCTTTAATTCAAAATCTTGATCAAGAGCAATAGATGCATTATTAACTAATATATCAAGATAGCCAAACTCTTTATAAATTTCATCTATCATAGAGTCTATATCACTTTCTTTAGATATATCACATTTAATAACTAAAGCTTTTACATGATAAGTAGATTCTACATAGTCTTTTAATTTAAAAGCCTCATCTTTACTATTATTATAATTAATAATAACATCATAACCATTCTTAGCATATTCCAAGATAATAGATTTACCTAAACTTCTACTACTACCAGTTACAAGTATATTCATATAATCAACTCCCATTAGTATTATAAAGTAAGAAAAGAAAAAAAGAAAGTATCAATATACTTCCTTATCCATA
>CAZJKS010000045.1:0-8982 GCA_964546695.1 uncultured Muribaculaceae bacterium
TAAATGTAACATTTTAAAAAAATCTCTATGTAACATTTTAAAAAAGTTTTAACAGGTTGTAAGAGGAGGCAATTTTTGATATAATACGACTGGGTGTTATATATGCAAAGGGATTATAAAATTGGTTCTGTTGTTCATGGAACTGTTACTGGTGTACAAAATTATGGTATTTTTGTAAAATTGGATAATGAAAATAATGGATTGATTCATATTTCGGAAATTGGTAATCATTATATAAAAGATCTAAATAGATATGTTACAGTTAATGAATTAATTAGGGTGAGAATTGTTGATAAAGTAAGTAGTAATATGTATAAATTGAGTGTTAAAAATATAGATTATAGAATAACAAAAAGAAAGGGTAGTAAAATAGAAGAGACAGAAACTGGTTTTAAAAATCTTGCTTTACATTTAGATTACTGGATAGAAAAAGAGCTAGATAAGTCAAAAAACTAAAAAAAATCTAATAAATTATTGACAATCTTAAAATTAACTGGTATATTTAATCATGTCAAACGGTTTTGGGCGATTAGCTCAGTTGGTTAGAGCACTTGCCTTACAAGCAAGGGGTCATAGGTTCGAGTCCTATATCGCCCACCATATTATTTTTGTTGCCGAAATAGCTCAATTGGTAGAGCAACTGATTTGTAATCAGTAGGTTACGGGTTCGATTCCTGTTTTCGGCACCATTTTATTATGTCGGAGAGATAGCGAAGTGGCTAAACGCGACAGACTGTAAATCTGTTCCTTCGGGTTCGATGGTTCGAATCCATCTCTCTCCACCATAATTTTGTTTTTGCCTCGTAGCCAAGTGGTAAGGCATCAGACTTTGACTCTGACATGCGTTAGTTCGAATCTAACCGAGGCAACCATCTTATTGTACTTGATCCGCTAGCTCAGTCGGTAGAGCATTTGACTTTTAATCAAAGGGTCATGAGTTCGAATCTCATGCGGGTCACCATTTATATGTGCCTGAGTGGCGGAATTGGTAGACGCACAGGACTTAAAATCCTGCGAGGGTTATACCTCGTGCCGGTTCAAGTCCGGCCTTAGGCACCACTTATTATGGAGGAATACCCAAGTCTGGTTGAAGGGACCGGTCTTGAAAACCGGGAGGTCGTGAAAGCGGCGCAGGGGTTCGAATCCCTTTTCCTCCGCCATTATATTTGTTATCGCGGGGTGGAGCAGTTGGTAGCTCGTCGGGCTCATAACCCGAAGGTCGAAGGTTCAAGTCCTTTCCCCGCAACCATGGTTCCGTGGTGCAGCTGGTTAACACGTCTGCCTGTCACGCAGAAGATCGCGGGTTCGAGCCCCGTCGGAACCGCCATTTTATTTGGCTTCATAGCTCAGTCGGTAGAGCAAGGGACTGAAAATCCCTGTGTCGCTGGTTCGATTCCCGCTGGAGCCACCAGTTAGATTTTAACCCTTATTTTATAAGGGTTTTATTTTTTATACAATAGGAAATTTATGCCAATCGGAAAAAAGTATTGACGGTCTTTTTTTTTATGAAGTATACTTAAACTACAATTATTAAGTTTATATCAGTTGTCTTCTGTTTTATATAAAAAGTTATTATATAAGAAGTTATAAAATTATTAAGGAAATATGGGATAAGAATATGAAAAAAGATTTAAAATATAGGGAAATAATTACAAGATTAACTTTAGAGAATTTTGAACTTTTAAAAAAAGAATATAAGCTTAATCATAATGTTATGCTTGGTATCTTAAATTATGGATTACATATAAAAGATATTTCAGATAATAAAAGATGGATATTAAATAAACTTAAATATAAATATCAATTCTCCTTAGTATTAAAAGATTCAAAATATGGAATAATTAGTGATACTCATATAGGAAATGAAAAAGACAATCCTTACTATATAGAGAAGTGTATTAATCTTTTTTTAACAACAGGTATTAATAAAGTTTTTCATACTGGGGATATTTTAGATAGCTATGATGAAAGATGTGATTTAACTTATAATGAATTAATAAAAATACATTATGAACAACTTAAAAGGTTTCATGATATATGGCCAGATAATATAATTACTTATGCTATTTTGGGTAATCATGATAATAAATTTAAAAGATTTGGTATTAACTTATATAAAGAACTTTCAAGTGATAAATTCATTGTTCTAGGAACAGGTGGTGCTTATATTAAATGTTCTAACTATAAAATATTTTTAGAACATAATGTTCCAACAAAAGTAGCAGTACCACCTCATTATAATTATGATGTTATTTTGAATGGACACTCTCATTTTTTTAGATATACTAAAAACAGAAATATTTTTAAAGTGGCAAGTTGTAGTGATTTACAACCTAATAGTTATTCCTTAGGCTTATATGCTCCTGGTTTTGCTACTATTTCTACTACTAATGGTTTAATTATAGATGGGTATAACTATACTAAAGACGAACCTATTCATACTTTATCTTTAAAAATAAAAGACTAGAGATATTCTAGTCATCTTTACATGTTGCACCTAAGTTTTCATAAAGTGTTTTTATATCATCAATATTTATTTTACCATCTTTAATTATTTGGCTATTATTAGAATCTATTTCAATTAATTTATCAGTGTCAACTTTCTCATAATTGACATCTAGAGTCGATGTTAATTTGTTATCATTTATTTCTATATTGTATTCATAATAATCTATATTTTGATAAGCACTATAGGAACTTTCAAATTGTTCTTTATAAGTGTCAAGAATGTCAGTATTGTCTGTTTCTACAGTTTCTACAGTTTTAATTCTTGTTACATAATCATCGTTATATTCTACATTATATCTTAAACTTGTTTTAATACCATTTTGTTCCATTGTTCTTGTACATGTCATAGATAAATTATCATTATTACTACATCCTGTTATTAATACTACGCTAAATAAACCTATGATTGTTTTTAATGTGTTATATTTCTTTTTCATAAATTCCTCCTATTATTAATTTATCACTTTTCTTAGATTTTTACTACATCTTTCGACAAAATAGTGAATTTTTTTTTGCTACTATATAGACGGTGATAATAATGACAAAGAGTTTTTTTATAACAATGTTTGTTGCAATTATAATAGGAGCGATACTTGGTAATTTTTTATTCGAACAATATAAGTTGGAGTCTTCAGAGGTTATAAAAGAAGTTAATAGTACTTATTTCTTAGTTAATGGTACTTTTAGTACTAAAGAGCAAGCTAGTAAGGCTGCTGTTGATATAGGGCCTTATTTAATAGTTAAAGAGGATGCTAATTATGTTGTTTATCTTGCAATTACTTTATCTAATGATAATTTAGAGAAGTTAAAGGAAATGTATAACGATGAAGATATTGAGGCTTCTATTAAGAAGATGAGTGTAGATAATGAAGAGTTTCTTGCTACTTTAGAGCAGATGGATATTTTATTAGAGAAAGCATCTACTAAAGAGGAGATTGAATCTATTAATGAAGTTATACTTGCTAATTATCAAGAATTTGTTTTAGAGTAATTTTTTTTATGTAGTATAAGATATATAAAGAGGGGGTATATTAATATGAAAATAAAAGAAATACCAATTAATGAAAGACCAAGAGAAAAGTTAATTAAAAGGGGTGCTTATTCTTTATCTAGTAGTGAGCTTCTTGCTATTATTTTAGGTGAGGGTGTTAAAAATATTAATGCTAATGAAGTTGCTTTTGAACTATTAAAAGAAGTTGGGAATATGAGAGAATTTGTTAACCTTAATTATCATGAGCTTATAAAAATAAAGGGTATAGGTCCTGTTAAAGCGACAAAAATACTTGCTATGGTTGAACTTGGTAAAAGGATTTTTTTAGAAGAAGAAAGAGATGGTATAAAGCTAGATAAGGCTTTAGATTGTTATAATTATTGTAAATCATTTTTTTATGGGTTAAAGCAAGAGTGTTTTTATTGTCTTTATTTAGATAGTAAAAAGAGATTGTTAAATAATAAAATGTTATTTAAAGGTACTATGACTAGAAGTAATGTTCATCCTAGAGAGATATTTAAAGAAGCTTATAAAGTTAATGCTAGTTATATAATATGTGTACACAATCATCCTTCTTCATATGTTAATCCTAGTCCTAAAGATATAGAGTTTACTAATTATTTAATAGAACTTGGAAAGATTCATGGTGTGTTAATATATGACCATTTGATAGTTAGTGAGACTAAATATTACAGTTTTTTAGAAAATAATTTGCTAGATTAATTGCAAAAAAGTGAATATATTAGTATACTAAACTTTGAAAGGGAAGATTCTATGTACAGAAAAAGAAAGAAAAGAAGAAAAATTGTGGTTATTGTTATAATTATAATTGTAGCGTTTTTTGTGTTATTTTATTCTTTATCATCTAATAGAAAAATGACAGTAGTAGAATCATTTTTCAAAGATGTTGCTATGGTTGTAATGAGGGGTGTAATGTTGCCTTTTACTTCCCTTAATACTGAAAAAGATAGTGATCAAACAGAGAGTTATATAATACAGAAAAACTTAAATGTTTATTTAGAAGAGGAAATAGAGCAATTACGTGATGTATTAGATTTAAATCAGACTTTAACGGGATATGATGTTGTAAATGCTACTGTTATAACGAGAAATAGAAGTTATTGGTATCAGACTTTAACTATTGATAAAGGTAGTGCTGATGGTTTAGAAAAGAATATGGTTGCAATTACTAAAAATGGTCTTATTGGAAAGATTCAAAATGTTACAAAACATTCTAGTGAGATAAAGTTAATTACTGCTAATGATGTTAATAATAAAGTTTCTGTTTCTATTGCAACAACAACAGGGGAGACAACAGCATTACTTAGTGGTTATGATAAAGAGAATGATTTAATAATAATTAGTGGTGTTGATAGTCAAGTAGATATAGAAGTTGGTGATGAAGTTACTACTAGTGGGTTAGGTGGTATGTTTCCAAGAGGTATATATATAGGGGAAGTAGAGACAATAACTAATGATAAGTACGGTTTAAGTAAAACTTTGGGAGTTAAAACAACTCAGAATTTTAATAATATTCATTATGTAACAATTTTAAAAGATGAAGAGTCTTAATAATATTTGTTGAGAGAAATATATAGAAAGGAATATGTTAATATCTTAGTTAATGAAGTATGCAAACTCTCTCTTGTAGTTAATTAAATATTATCATAAGTAAAAAATGATATTTCAAATAATAGTTGTTATAATATCTTTCTTTTTAGATGGTATTTTAAGTAATTTTCTTCCCTATATGTTAGGAGATTTATCTTTCTTTACACCTTATTTTACTTTGATAAGCTTAGTTATTGTTTATCCTTACTTTATAAAAAAAGAGAAAAAATATTATATTTTAGTAGGGATAATAGGTTTTTTGTATGATTTATTTTATACAAATCTTTTATTTACTCATGCAATATTCTTTTTAATAATAGGTTTAATAGTTAGTCTTATCTGTAAAAAAATGCAGCTTAATCTCTTAACAAATCTTTTTATAAATTTTTTAATAATAATAATTTATCAAGTTATTTTCGCTTTATGTTTATTTATTTTTAATGTAGTACCTGTCAATATAGAAAATACTTTATATTTAATTGGTCATAGTTTAATATTAAATATTATCTATGGAGAGATTCTTTATTTAATATGTAAGTATTTGCCACATAAAAGACATTTGAATTGATGTCTTTTTATTTGTTCTTATACATATAATTTAGTGGTGATATGGATGGTGGAGTCTAAGTTTTATAAAAAGAGTAAAGCTAATGGTAATTTGAAAAAATATTTTAAGATGTTTGTAACAAAGATATTATTAACTATAATAGTAACTCTTCTTCTTTTAATAGGGTTTAAGACTAGTTTGGAATTTAAAAGTAGTTTTAATAAATATATTTATAATACGTCCCTACCATTTACAGATTTTAAAGAGCTTTATGATAAGTATTTTTTAGGAAGTGATGATACTTTAGAGGAAGTGTTTAGTGAAACTTTAGTATATAAAGATAAAAGTGTGTATGAAGATGGTGTTAAGTTAACAGTAGATGCTAATTATTTGGTTAAAGCACTTGATAGTGGTATTGTAGTATATATAGGGGAAAAAGATAAGTATGGGCAGACAGTGATAGTTCAACAAGTAAATGGTGTAGATGTTTTTTATGGTAACGTTAAAGCTAGTGTAAATATGTATGATTATGTTGAAGAGGGATCTTTAATAGGGGAAGTAATAGATACTAGTCTTTATTTGGTTTTTGAAAAAGAGGGTAGTTTTGTTGATTATAAAGAATATATTAACTAAGATTTATATACATCCTAGTTGTTATTTTTTTATACTTCTTTCTTTTTTTGCAAGTTATTTTAATATCATAATCATAAGTGCTATTTTATTATTAGTTCATGAGTGTGGGCATTTTTTTACAGCATATTTATTAAATTGGAATGTTGATAAAATAATTTTTTATCCCTATGGTGGAGTTTCAAAATTTACTCATGATATTAATTGTCCGTTAAAAGAAGAATTGATAGTTCTTTTAATGGGGCCTATTATGCAAGTAGTTTGTTATTATATCCTTATAAAGATACCATATTTTTCTAATTATCAAGATGTTATTAATATTATTAATTATAATCTTATTTTATTTAATCTTTTACCTATTTATCCTTTAGATGGTGGGAGGATAGTACAAATAGTTATTTGTTATTTAACATCTTATAGACTTAGCTTTAAAATAATTTATTTAATATCTTTTATTTTGCTTAGTATTATTACGTTTAATTTCTTTTATAAACCATCTATAAATATACTATTAATAATAATTCTTTTAATATTAAAATTAATTAAAGAAAAGAGTAGTGTTAATTATTATTTAGAAAGATTCATTTTAGAAAGATATTTACATAGATATAAATTTAAAAAAAGTAAAATTGTAAAGAGAACTAAAGATTTTAAAAGAGATTATCATCATTTAGTTAAAATAGATAATAGATATTTTTTAGAAGAAGAATATTTATTTGCTAAATATAAAAATAAATTATAGTGGCATATTGTTAAGATAGATGATATAATTATTAAGACTAATAAAGTAAAAGGAGATATATATGGAACAAATAATAATTAATATAATGGAACAAGTAGGGTACTTAGGGGTATTTCTTTTAATTGCAATAGAGAATATTTTTCCACCAATACCATCTGAGATAATATTAGTATTTGGTGGTTTTATGACTACTTATACTGAATTAAATATACCTATAATGATAGTAGCAGCGACTTTAGGTTCTCTTGTTGGGGCTATAGTTCTTTATTATATTGGTAAGATTTTTAATAAAGAGAGATTAAAAAGAATAATAAGTGGTAAAATAGGTAAAATACTAAGACTTAAAAATAGTGATATAGAAAAAGCAGACCATTGGTTTGATACTAAGGGAAATAAAACAGTTTTCTTTTGTAGATTTATTCCAATAGTGAGAAGTTTAATTTCTATTCCTGCTGGTATGAGTGAGATGCCTATGCAAAAGTTTTTGATTTATACTATTTTAGGTTCTTTAATTTGGAATGCTGTTTTAATAGTAGTAGGTAGTGTTGTAGGTGAAGAGTGGGAGAAGATTGTTTTTTATTTAGATGAGTTTTCTAATGTGATTTTAGTTATATTAATAATTGTCTTTATAGTTGCAATGTATTATTGGTTTATAGTGAGAAAAAAGAAACAAAGTAAAAAAGCCTAGTTTATTATATGTAAAAAACTGTAGCAAGTTATTGTTACAGTCTTTTTATATATAAATATAAAAACCCTTGATATACAAGGGATAAATTCTAAATGGTGGAGAATAGGGGGATCGAACCCCTGACCTTCACGGTGCAAACGTGACGCTCTCCCAGCTGAGCTAATTCCCCATTGCTTAAGAACAAATTGATTATATCATAGTGAAAAAATGGTTGTCAATATTTATTTGTAAAAAAATGTGTGTTATTATTGTGGTGAGGAGTGGTTTAAATGAAGGTCTTATTATATGCCGAAGGATTGAAAGTAATAGGTGTAAGTGGATTAGGTAAAGCGATTGAACATCAAATGAAGGCTTTAGAGTTAGAGAATATTCCTTATACTACTAATATAAATGACAATTATGATATCGCTCATATCAATACATATTTTTTTAAATCATATTTTCTTGTAAGAAAGTTAAAAAAGAAAGGGATAAAAATAGTTTATCATGCTCATTCAACTGAAGAAGATTATCGTGATGGTTTTATTTTTGGACATCTAACTAGTAAATTATTTAAGTGGTGGATAATAAAATGTTATCGCTATGGAGATATTATTGTAACGCCTACAGAATATTCTAAAAATATCTTAAAGCATTATAAAGGACTAGAAGATAAAAAAATAGTAGCAATATCTAATGGTTTAGAACTAGACTTCTTTAAGCCTGATACGTCTTATAAAGACTCTTTTCATAAAAGATATGATTATAAAAAAGATGATAAGGTAATAGTAGGTATTGGAATATATAGTAGAAGAAAAGGAATAGTTGACTTTGTAGAACTTGCTAAGCGTCTTCCTGAATATAAATTTATTTGGTTTGGTTCAAGTTCAATTGCCGCTGCTACTAGTGATGTTAAAAAAGCCTTGAGAGAATCAAAAAACTTATCTAATATTAAGTTTCCTGGTCATGTACCACAAGAGGTGATAAGAGAAGCTTTAGGTGGGTGTGATTTATATTTATTTCCAACTTTTGAAGAGACTGAAGGTATTCCTATTATTGAAGCTTGTGCTATGGAGACTAATACTATAATAAGAGATATTCCAATATTTAATTATCTAACAGATGGTGTTAATATCTATAAAGCGAAAGATGTAGGTGAATTTGAAAAGAAAATAAAGATGTTTTTTAATGGAGAGTTAAAAAGTGTAAGCATGGGTGCTAGAAAGATAGCAGAAGCTTGTGATATAAAGACAGTAGGTAAAGAGTTAAGGGAAGTATATGAAGAA
>CAZJKS010000046.1:0-7614 GCA_964546695.1 uncultured Muribaculaceae bacterium
AATGATTACTCTCACTTACTTTTATATTTTTATTATATTCTTCTATAAGTTCATATGCTTTTGTATAATCAATAGTTTGATAATTTTCTATCTTTTTTTTAATTCCTTCTAATCCATTATAAGTGTTCATAGCTTTATAATACTTTTTCTGAAATTCATTATTCATAATACTTGAAACATCTAGATATAAGTTCCTTGCTTCTTTACCTATAGTATCTTCTAAGTAATTTAAAATATCTAATTCATTATTTATAAAAGCTATTTGATTAATTACATCTTCTCCTAATATTTCTTGAAGTGTATAAGCTACTTTGACTTCTTTTGGATAACCACAACCACTTGTTTGGAAATTATTTTCTAAAGCTATTTTTCTTGTTAATAGTTCATTTATACCTTCTTTAAGTGCTGTTGAACCACCACTACCACAAAAATGCATTGTTTCATGTAATAACAAATCTTCAAAATACTCTTCTAGGGTTATTCCTTTTTTTATAACATGATTAATATATGTCATAAAAGTATTGTCATTTATAATTAGGTTGGTACTATCATAAACTTTATGATTCTTATCGCTTCCATAACTAGTTATCTTTTTTAACTCATCAAGAGCTTTATCAGCACTTAATGGTAAGGCTATATATTTATTATTAGCATAGCCATTAATGGAACTATAATTAAAAATCTGAATAATATTGCTATAATCTTTGATATTAGAAAGATATTTAAAAAGTTCGTTAGGTATAAATCTACCATATGTACTTATTATTGTTTTAATATATTTTTCTAAAGTTGTAGTTAAATTTCTATGTATTTTATCTAATTCATCTTTAGTTGTAATTTTAATCACCTCTAAATAAATTATACCATAAAGAAAAAGACTTAAGTAATTTACTTAAATCTAATCTAATATATTCTTTAAGACGATTGTCTTTGTTCTACTCATTTCTTTTAGAGTTGTAGATATTCCTTCGTTACCAATACCTGAATGTTTCCAACCACCAAATGGCATTTCAGCAGCACGGAAGAAACTTGCTCCATTGATAATAGCTCCACCTACTTCAAGGGCATTAGCAACTTTAAAAGCTGTTTTCATATCACGAGTTAAGATACAACCACATAGTCCATAACTACTTTGATTAGCTATCTCTATAGCTTCTTCTACTGTATCAAAACTACAAACAGGAATAACTGGTCCGAATATTTCCATATCTTTCATAACGTCCATATCACGAGTAACGTTGTCAAGGACTGTTGGCTCTAGGAAAGCACCATTTCTTCTTCCTCCATAAACAAGTTTAGCTCCTTGTTCAAGAGTCTTTTTAATTTGGTCTTGAACTCTAATCGCTGCTTTTTCATTGATTAAGCAACCAATGTCGGCATCTTCTTGCCCTGGCATTGCAACTTTTAGAGTTTTTATTTTCTCAACTGCACGTCTAACAAATTCATCTTTAACGTCTTTTTGAATTAGGAATCTTTTACTAGCACAACATACTTGTCCGGTGTTATAAAGTCTACCCCATACCATTTCATCGATAACTAAATCCATATCAGCATCATTCATAACGATAAAAGCATCATTTCCACCTAATTCTAGCATTACATGAGTAATATTTTTAGCACAGTTTGCCATTACTTCACTACCTACAGCAGTACTTCCTGTTACGGTCATTAAATTTACCATTGGATGTTTTGCAAGATATTCTCCTGTAGTTGGGCCATCACCTGAGATACAGTTGATAACTCCTGCAGGTACTCCTGCTTCCATTAATAAATTACAATATGTATGAAGTGTTAATGGGTTATAAGTAGATGGTTTAACTATAACACTATTACCCATGATTAGAGCACTTGGTACCTTTTGCCCAAATAAGTCGCATGGAAAGTTAAAGGGAATAATACAGCCTACTACTCCTAGAGGTTCTTGGAAAGTCATTTGAATTGTATTCTCTTGACCCTTTTCAGCTCCTGCTGGAATAACATCACCATACTCATGTTTAGCTTTTTCTACATAACCATAAACAAAGCTTCTTGTATTTCCAATTTCTCCTCTTGCTTCTTTAATTGGTTTTCCTGTTTCCTTAGATAGAAGTTGAGCAAGTTCTTCAGCTTTCGCTTCTACTAAATCAACAAATTTATAAAGGATGTCTCCACGTTCATGCATAGGCATTTTAGCCCATTCCTTCTGAGCTTTAGCAGCTTCTTTTACACACATATCAACATCTTGTTCTGTAGCATTTGGAACAGTATCGATTAACTCTCCTGTTGCAGGATTAGTTATTTCAATTACTTTTCCATCACTAGCATCAACTAATCTTCCTCCTATTAAATTCTTCATTTAGTCCTCCTTATTCTTCACCGAAAGCTGTAAATGATAACATTAATCCACCACAGATATTAGCAGAATGTTCATCATAACCATATTCTCCAAAAGTAAAGACAACGATAAATGGAACACCACGTGCTTCTTCAACTAAGTTTTTATAAACTTCACCTATTCTATCTCCTATTCCAAGTTTACGTCCTCCACAGTGAACTAAGAAGTATCCTGCTGGTTCTGTAGTTAGTTGACTCTTAGCATCTTTTAAAGTAGTTTTAGTTGATTTAATTAATTCATCTACAGTTGCTTCCAACTGAACAACAGCCGTTTTTTCTACTACTTTGTTACCTAAATTAATAACATCATCTGTTGTAGTTCTTGTTCCCATATCATCTCCAAACATAGGATGACGTACTACTGTCAAGTTTCCTAGTGGATCTTTTACTCCTAATGGTCTAGTAATAGATTCTACTAGTAAATTTTGCCCTTTTAATTCACTTGGTTTTTTACCAATCCAATCTGCATATTTTTTAAGAGCAGATACACCATCAATTTTTACTAAAGTACGGTCATTTTTAACTTCAGTAATTAAACCATAATTTTCAGTATCACGATAAGCTCCTGTATAGCTTGTTACAATATCATTATCGGTATAGAAGAAAGCAACAGCAACACCATCTGAAAATACTTGATCATTACAGAATATTTTCCAGTTTCCTTCTACTGTATCGTCAGCAGCACTTCCTCCAAACATAGGAACACGTCCTATAACATCTTGAATACCCATTAAATAATCTTCTTCTTCTTTTGGAGACGCAACCATATAGAAATAGTTTGGTGAATAGTTTTCTAAAGCATTTTCAACAGCAGCACGAGCTACTTTTCTACCTATTTCCCTTGCGTTTTTACCTGCTTTGTGGCAAGCTACTCCAATATGAGTATTTTTATCATCGAAAGTCATTATTCCAGCAAAGCCATCTTCACCTTCAATAATACCATCATTAGTCATAATCATACCACTACTGGTACAACCAATGATTGGAGCTCCTTTCATTGATGACATTGCACCATTTATTACCTCTTCAACATCATCATTACATGAGCAGTACATCATTCCAAGTTTTGGACGCATACCACTAACTGCATTTTTAGCAGCTTCTTTACCTTTTGCATATGAATCTTTTAGGGTTGAATACCCTACTTTTGTTTTTAACATAATTTTTCCTCCCTTTTTATTTGCTTCTTTTATTCATAAGCTTCTTTGTATAAAGCTAATATATCTTCTTTTGTTACTTCTCTTGGATTACCAGGTGTACAAGCATCATTAATAGCTTGACTTGCTAGTGTTTCAAGAGCATCATATGGAATTCCTATTTCTTTTAGAGTTTTAGGTATTCCTACACTTCTTGCTAATTCATCGACAGCAAGGCATACTTTTTCTACAGCTTCTTCATCGGTTAAGTTATCCATATCAAGTCCAAACTCACGCCCCATGTCTTTAAAGCGCTCTTTACATACTTTACCATTCCATCTTAGAACATGTGGTAAAAGAAGAGCATTGGCAAGACCGTGTGGAGTGTCAAAATATGCTCCTAGTGAGTGGGCCATTGAATGAACAATTCCAAGACCAACATTAGAAAATCCCATCCCAGCGATATATTGTCCATAACCAACTTGTTCAATAGCTTCTTTATCTTTGCTATTAACTGCTTTTTCTAAATTATGATAGATTAAATTCATTGCTTGTTTATGAAACATATCAGGTATTAACCAATGGGCTTTAGTAATGTATCCTTCCATAGCATGAGTTAAAGCATCCATTCCTGTAGCAGCAGCTAAGCTTTTAGGCATAGTCTCCATTAATTCTGGATCAATAATTGCAACTACTGGAATATCGTGTGGATCAACACAAACCATTTTTTTCTTTCTAGTATCATCAGTAATAACATAGTTAATTGTAACTTCAGCTGCTGTACCTGCAGTTGTAGGTAGAGCGATTACTGGCATACCAGGATTTTTAGTTGCAGCAGTTCCATCAAGACTTACTACATCACTAAATTCAGGATTAGTCATAATAATACTCATACATTTGGCAGTATCAATAACTGAACCTCCTCCTACAGCAATTAAAAAGTCAGCTTTACTATTTTTTAAAACTTCTAATCCTTCATTAACATTAACAACATTGGGATTAGGTTTGATATCACTATATACTTCATATGGTAGAGCTACTTCATCTAAAAGCTCTGTAACTTTATCTGTAACTTTTGCATCTATTAAAGATTTATCTGTTACAACTAAAGCCTTTTGATATCCTCTTCCTTTAATTTCTGTAATAAGAGATTTTCTTGAATTATATCCAAAGTAAGATGTTCCATTTAAAATAATTCTATTAGTCAATTTCTTTACCTCCCTTATTATTAATTATAGCATATATTTTGACAATTTTAAGTCTTTTATCTTATTTTTTTCAAATTATTATTTATAAAACCTTAAATAATGGTAGTTATTCTTTAGTTAATTGTTTTCTTTTTATAAAAAGTAAGATGAGAATAACTATTTAATTTTACCTTCTTTGAATATTTTTTAAATCCCCACTATTTGACAAAAAAACAAAAAATGTACTTAATTTTACATTTTTTCTACTGTAAAGTGGTTGTAGAAAGACTATTTAGATTAAGCTCAGCTCTTCTTCCTAATTTATATGCATAGTAACCAGCTGAGGCAATCATAGCGGCATTATCAGTGCAGTATGATAATGGAGGAATTGATAAATGAATACTATTTTCTTTACACATTTCGCTTAAAGAACTTCTTAAAATACTATTAGCGGCAACTCCTCCTGCAACAATTAAGTTATTAATATTATGGTCTTTTAAAGCTTTCTTAGTCTTAGAAACAATACTAGTAACCGCAACTTTTTGAAAAGAGGCAGCAAGGTCTGCTTTATTTATTTCCTTACCTTTCTGTTCTTCATTGTGTTTTAAGTTTATAACTGCACTTTTCAAACCACTAAAAGAGAAGTTATAAGAATCATCATTTAGAGGTATTGGTAGTTTATAAGTAGAACTACCAACTTTTGCTAACTTATCTAGTTTAGGTCCTCCTGGATAAGGTAAGCCCATTACTCTTGCTACTTTATCATAACACTCTCCTATCGCATCGTCTAAAGTTCCTCCTAGTTTTTCAAAGTTAAAGTGGTCTTTCATCTTAATAAGTTCTGTATGACCTCCACTAACAACAAGGGCAATTAAGGGAAACTTTAAATCTTCAACTAGACTATTAGCATAGATATGTCCTGCAATATGATGAACTGGTACTAAAGGTTTATTATAAATATAACTTAGGGTCTTAGCAGCTTCTAAACCTACTAGAAGACTACCAATTAAGCCAGGTCCATAAGTTATAGCGATAGCGGTTACATCTTCTAGTTTCATATTCGCTTTTTTTAGGCAGTCTTCTATTACCAAAGTAATATTTTTAACATGTTCACGACTTGCTATTTCTGGTACGACACCACCAAAGTTTTCATGAATATCTATTTGACTAGCAGTACTTGTAGCAAGTTCTTCTTTTCCATTTTTAACAATAGAACAGCTAGTCTCATCACAACTACTTTCTATTCCAAGTATATATACATCTTTCATATTTACCACTTCCAAACTCGTTCTTATTTTAACATAAAAGACTCTATTTTTAAAGAGCCTTTTCCATAAGTATTCCATTTATACCATCATAATATTTTTCTCTTACAGATACACTTTTAAAGCCATATTTTTTATATAAATTAATAGCAGGTATATTATCTTCTTTAACTTCTAAAGTTATATTTTTAATATCCTTTTCTTTGTATTTTTCTATTAGATAGTTTAATAGTTTATTCCCAACACCTTTTCTTCTTTCTTTAGTAGTAACTTCAATCTGTTCTATTTCAATCCTATCATAAATAAGGCTATATAGAAGAAAACCTATTATTTTATCTTTTTCCACATAAGTAAGTATTTTTAAGTATGGATTTGTGGAAAACTCTTTTTCTGTTAACTTATAAGTAAAGTTATCCACAGAAAATGGTGGATAACTATCGTATTCTTTAATCATAATCCAGCTTTTTCCTCAGCTTCTGTCTTTTTTAAGTAAATAGGATTTACTAAATGAGGATTAATCCCTTCACTATTTTTATAGTGTTTGACTATTTTTAAAATATCTGGATTATATTTTTCTTTTTTTAGATTTATATTTATATCGTTATTAGTAATAGCAGTTACATCACTTAAATCATTAATTTTATCTAATAGGTCCTCTAAATATATATGGGAATCTTCTACAACTTTATTGTTATCTTTGTCATAAATCGCTCCATAAACATAGCCACGTCTTGCATCTATTAAAGGCATTTTATAATTGTCATTGTTACAAGATATAGTCATGGCAGTTAACCCTGATATTGGAGTTATATTTATATTTAAAGCCCAAGCAATAGTCTTGGCAATAGTAATACCTATTCTAATCCCTGTAAACGAACCAGGTCCATTAACAACTATTATCTTATCTAGGTCTTTAGGGGTAATTTCTGCTTCATCAAACAATTCTATTATTTTAGGTAGAGCTTCTTTAGATAAGTCCTTTTCATACTTTTTTTTTATAGAAGAAACTAATTTATCATCAATAACAATACCACTATATAAATAATCACTAGATGTATCTATATATAAAACTTTCATAGAACATCCTCACATAGATCTTCATATTTAGAACCATATGGTGTAATAGAGATTATTCTTGTATCTTCATCTTCACTGGATAATTTAAATTTAATCTCAAGGCGTTCCTCTGGTAGATAATCTCTTATCATATCAGCCCATTCAATTATACAAATGCCATTCTTGTTATAATAATCTTCTAGACCTATATCATCCACTTTACCATCAAGACGATAAACATCCATATGATATAGCGGTAGTTCTCCACTTGTATATTCTTTTATTATATTAAAAGTAGGTGAAGTTATTTCTTCTTTAACTTCAAGGGAAGAGGCAAATCCTTTAGTAAACACTGTTTTACCCGATCCTAAATCACCAATTAAACAAATAACCATATTAGGGAATTTCTCTGATTCAATATTTTCTGCTAATTCAATAGTATCATTCTCACTATAACTAGTTACTTTGTAGTTGTCCATATTATCTCCTCTTTTCTGTCTAGTTCATTATAGCAAAGTAGTATATAACATTTCAAGAGGGTTTAGAAATATTTTTAACATTTAAATAAAGAAAAAATAATCAAGATATTAATAATTA
>CAZJKS010000046.1:7714-8970 GCA_964546695.1 uncultured Muribaculaceae bacterium
GTCGGTTGGATTTAAAACTACTGTTTCTCCATCAATAATTGACTTAGCCTCACTAGACATATTATTGTATATTTCTTCTTTATCACTATTGTCAGCATCAGTATATTCCATTATTTCTTGCTTAGTTTCATCTGATATTTTATTTGTAGTTGTATATTTAGTATTAGATGAACTTATAACAGTTCCATCACCTTTATCGGCAGTAGACTCAGTAGTATTGTCAGTAGTAGCGCTTTTATTATTACCATTTACTAAACCATTAAGATTTTTTAAATATAAAGTTGCAGTCAATGCCGTAGTATAACCCATAGCAACTTCATTACCATCATCATCTTTTTGGTATATTGTATAAGTACCATCACTATTTTTTTCAAAGCGTAACGTTTTATCCGTCCAATACTCAGTTAATAAATGATTAGTTGAGACAAAATTACCATTACTTGCACTATAACTATCATATGCTATACCAGTACTAAGAGTACCAAAAGCACTTGCTAAAATACTTGTATCAATATTCTCACCTAAATCTTCTTGAAGTTGTAATATATATCCTTCAATAGTTTCAGCGATTAATTCAATATCAGAAGTTTCTAATTTTAAATCAGAGATAGACTCTTCGATATCATCGAGTATTTGTTCTAAGTTATCACTATTACTTTCTAATTCATCTTGTCCATTAATAACCCAAGTACTATATTTTTCAACGGTACGTTTATATTCACCAGCATTTTCTCCAGTTTCATAGTACTCCTTATATGTCTCAAAAGTACCAGCAACTCTTTTTCCATTATAACTATTTAAAGTTTCACATTGAGTAGTAATGTTTTTAGTGCACTCTTTAAATTCTGAAATGCTGTTATTTATAGATTCTATATTTTGGGCAATTTCTAAAGCTAAACCGCTTAATTCTTTAGTATTAACATTACTTGCCATATTTCATCCTCCTATTTATCTAACGATATGTTTTTGTCTGTGATGTTGTTGTATAAGTTATAGTAGCTTCTTTTGTTTTATAAAAGGCATTTGAAATCTTCATAAAATCTAAAAAGCCAATATCCATTATTTCTTTTAATCTTTTTTGTTTAGCTTTACCACTAGTAGTGTTCCAACATTCATCAAGAATATTTATAATATCGTTTAGAGTATTTGTTTTATTAGTAAGTACTTCTCCATTCAAAGAATCTTGACTAGCTTCTATAGAATTAATAGCAGTCTCTACTTGTTCTTTACTTACTTCTTCCATATAGTTCCCTCCT
>CAZJKS010000047.1:0-6278 GCA_964546695.1 uncultured Muribaculaceae bacterium
TTTAAAGTACTTCTTCATTATTTGTTAATTTAACACTTACTAATTTAGATATACCAGACTCTTGCATAGTTATTCCATATAATGTATCTGCATATTCCATAGTCTTTTTCTTATGAGTAATTATTAAAAACTGAGTCTTATTCTTATAATTAGCTAAGTATTTACCAAATTCAATTACATTAGCTTCATCTAAAGCAGCCTCTACCTCATCAAAAATACAAAATGGCACTGTTCTAACATTTATAATAGCAAACAAAAGACTAATCGCTGTAAGTGTTTTCTCTCCTCCTGATAATAAACTAATAGTAGTTAATTTCTTACCAGGTGGACAAGCAATTATTTCTATTCCTGTTGTTAAAATATCATCACTAGTTAACTTTAAATCAGCACTCCCCCCATGAAACAAAGCTTTAAATACAGAAATAAATTCTCTTCTAACAGCTTCAAAAGTCTTTAAGAACTCTTCTTTCATCACTTCATCCATTTCATTCATAATCTCTAATAATGTAGCAATTGCCTTAGTTAAATCTTCTTTCTGATGAAGTAAAAACATATATCTTGTATTAACTCTTTCAAACTCTTCTATAGCTCTTAAATTAACCATACCAAGATTTTTTATTTGTGTTTTATAACTATTTACTTTACTCCTAGCTTCTTTTTCTTCTAATTCTAAAATATAATCTTTTCTAGCTTTCTCATAAGTAATAGAATAATCACTACTTAAAGTATTAAGAAAACTATCAAGTCTAATATCTATTTCTTTAAGTTTTAACTCAACACTATTCCTCTTATCTTCTAGTTTTCTTATTAAACTATTATTATATTTATTTTTCTCATCACTTGCTTCTATTTCTTCTTTTAATGCTTTAATATCTTTTTTAATATTATTTTCTTTAAGTTCTAACTTTTCTTTAAAACTTTCTAAATCATAATATTTCTTAACAATAGTATCTTCTTTTGTATCTAAAGTATTACTATTAGAAGAAAGATTATCTATATTATCACTTATACTACTTAGTATTTCTTTATTATCAATTAAATTATGATTTTTATTAGTAGCTTCATCTATTAATAGTTTTAAATCTTTTTCTTTTACATAAATTTTATCTTCTAACTTTCTTATTTCTTCTTTAGTATTTAAAATATCAATACTAACTCTTTTATTTTCTTCTTCTAGGGAATTAATAATATTATTATACTTATTAATCTCTTGACTAATCATAACAGAGCTTCTACCTTTATAATTAGCACCACCAGACATTGAACCTCCTACGTTAATAACATCACCACCTAGTGTTATTATCTTATAACGTCTATCTATTTTTTTACTAATTAATGAAGCACTATCTAAATCTTCTGCTACTATAACAAGTCCTAATTGATTATAAATTATATTTTTATAATCATTATCTGTTGTAACTAAATCAGCTAATATACCAATATATCCATCTAAACTCTCTACTAGTTTTTTTGTATTATCATCTACATATCTTTTCTTTATTACATTAATAGGAAAAAAAGTCGCTCTTCCTAAATTATTATTCTTTAAATATCTAATTGCCTCTTTTGCACATTCTTCATCTTTAACAATAATAAAGTTTTTACTACTAGCAATGGCAACCTCCAAACATCTAGCATAAGTATCTTTAGTTTTAATAACATTACCAATGATATTATAAATACCCCTTAAACTCTTAGAATCAAGTATTTTTTTAATACCAATAGGTAACCCATTACCCCTTTCTTTTTCTAAGTTTAACAGCTCTATTTTATGCTTACTAGATAAAATATCTCTATCTTGTTTACTAAGAGCCTGCTCATAGTTTTTTAAATTCAATTTAAGTCCTTTAAGACTATTTCTAAGAGTATTAATATCACTATTCATATTAGTAATATCTTTATTTAATATTTCTATTTCACTTTCTAAAACACTTATCTCTTTATTTAATTTACTCTTCCGAAACTTTAAAGAATTTAACTCTTCTTCTACTTTAGAAATATCTCTATTTTTTCTTTGTTCTCTTAAAATATTTAATTTAACATTAACCTTTCCAAGTTCTTCTGTCTTAGTTAATAATTCTTTTTGAACATACTCTAAATCTTTTTCTAAATTATATAAATCTGTCTTCTTCTTTAAAGTAATCCCACTATCTTTATTAACTTCACTATGTAAAGTTAATAGTTCTTTTTCCAAAGAATCTTCCTCTTTATTTAATATCTCTTTATTAGTAGATAAATTATATATATCATATGCTATTAAAGATATTTCTAACTGTTCTAATTCTTCTTTAAGTCTTTTATATTCTATTGCTTTCTTACTTTCCTCTTCTAAAGGCTTTACTTGTATTTCTAGCTCTTTAATAATATCTTCTACTCTATCTAATGCATCATTAGTCTTATCTAATTTTCTTAAAGCCTCTTCTTTACGTTTTTTATACTTTAAAATAGAAGCAGCCTCTTCAAAAATTAATCTTCTATCATCATTACTTTCACTAATAATCTTAGCAACTTCTCCTTGAGATATTATATTAAAAGACTCTTTTCCAACACCACTATCTAAAAAAAGATTAACAATATCTTTTAGTCTTGCTTTATTATTATTAATAAAGTATTCATTCTCCCCACCACGATATACTCTTCTTTTAATACTAACTTCACTATAATCTATATTCAAATAATGATCATTATTATCAAATATAAGCTCTACACTAGCAGCATTCTTAGCTTTACGTGATGCACTACCTGAAAAAATAACATCACTCATTCCACCATCACCACGTAAATTTTTTACAGATTGTTCTCCAAGTACCCATCTAACAGCATCAACGATATTACTTTTACCACTACCATTAGGTCCAACTATACAAGTAACATCATTATTTAATTCTATTTCTTTTTTATCAGCGAAAGATTTAAAACCATTAATTACAATTTCTTTTAAATACATATTAAACACCACTCTCTATATCTTTAATTTTATCAAATTATAACCAAAAATAAAAGAGTCATCTAAACTCTTCTTTTTTTTTGTTTAAATTGGGCGACTTAAAACAAAATAAGATGGTAAAGAGAGTTAGATGACTAGGAAATTTATTTCCCAATACAAATATATAATAAAATTGTTAAAGTTACAAGTACGAGTTTTCGTAAACACGTTCAAACCCTTTAATATCAACAAATTTTTTTTAAATTTTTTTTAATCTATAATCTTATTAATCTTTTTTATATCATCAATAATTTTATTAATCTTAATTAATCCACCACTAGACTCCCCATTTAATTTTTCATCTACAACCCTTCTTTTTTGAGAATTACTATAAAGATAATCAAAATCAAACTTAGTAGTTGAATCTATTAATAGATTATCATCATCCAAGATTTTTTTAGTTATATCTAAAACAGATATATTACTATTTAAAATATTTTCAACAAATTCTTTATAATCATTAGCATATACATACTTTTTTAAAATATTTTCTATTAGTAACTTCATATAACTATCTCTATTAACACTACTAGCTAGATCTCTTGCTTTATATTTAGATGTAAACTTTAAAGTATTACCAGTCTTTAAATAATCAATAACTGCATATTCTCCTTGTCCTTTTTGATATACTTTATTACATATAGCAATAGCAGTACTAAGATCTAACACTGTATTTATATCTTTAAAGATATTGTTTTCATCTTTAGTAATAGTTACATTTATCTTAGGACTACTCTCTAATAATTTTAATTCTTCAATTCTCATATTTAAGTAATCATCAATCTTATCATAATTAGTTTTAATAGTATTAGTATTCTCTAACTCATTAGTAATAGCAATAATATCGTTAACATTAACATCTGGTGTTTCTTCACTTTTACTATAATTACTAGTAAGTAAAGTTTTTAAAGTATTAGTATCATATAAAGTCTTTAAAATATTCTTTGTATCAAATTCACTTTTAACATTACAGTTTAATAAAATATTTACTATAAGTTTCTCTTTTTCTAACTCTAAAGTATCCATATCTAACTCTTCAACAGGAAAATATTCTTTTATATCTACATCATTATAAATAATATTAGGATATTTACTACATGGTTTATGATTAACTAAAAGAGCAATTTCATCAATAAAAGATAATTGTCCTAAAATAAGATTTTCTATCTCTTCTAGTCTAGTTTTATATTTTAATATTACTTCATCTATTTCTTTAGTCATCTTTCCTTTATAACTTTTTTCTATATAACGCATATATTCATTAATATCATAATAAATACCTGCATTTTTAATAATTATTTTACAAGTATTAATAATATTATCTTTAGTAAGTACTAAATTAGGTAGACTCATAATACTTTGATTTAATATTTCTATTTCTTGTTCATTTTTAATGATAGCATAATAATTACTATTATCTTCTAATTTATATAAAGCATATACTAAATTATCTTTAGTAAGAAAGTAAGAATCTATTATTTGGTCATTAATCTTTGCAAACAAAGAGAAAATTCTCTCATCAGTTTTCCCTAACTTATTATTAATAGTATCTTTATCTATATTAGATAGTATCTCATATCCCATACTTATAAAAGTGTTAAGCTTATCTATATCTTTAGGAGTAGATATACTATTATATATAGGTAATAAAGACTCTATATGACTTTTAGATAATTCTATATTATTTAAAGAAAAAATAATATCATTAGCTTTCTTTATTAAGTTATTATATATAGGTATAGGATTATCTGTATCTATAACAGTAATAATTTTATTATTTAAATTATTATAAGCATCATTTAACTCATCATATAATTTATTCAAATCATTTAATTTATCTATGGTATTAGGAAGAGAAGTTAAGGAAGCTATTTCTTTTATAAAGTGTTCTTGTAAATTAAGATAATTATTAAATTCCTCTTTAGATAAATAATCTTGCACCCTAACTAATATTTGACTATAATAGCCTCTTAAATAGCCAAGAAAAGACGTTAGAAGCTTAATTTTATCATCCAAATAATTTTTATCACATGACGTTAAAAAAGTTTTAATTTCGCTTTTATTATCATCAAGTTCTTTAAGAAAATCAAAACTAAAACTATTATCCATAAAGCCCACTTCCTATTCTTAAGAAAATTATATCAAAAAAAAAGTAAATAGTAAATTATTTTGTAATACTACTTACTTCTTCATTTGTACTATTATAAGTTACTGTACCATCACTATTAACAGTAACATCTTCACCATTTTCCATAGCACTAATCACATCATCTACTGCTTGTTCTACAGGAACAGTTTCTATAGTTGCATCATCATTAGTATCTTGACTAATAGTTACATCAGCTTGATACTCATCTTCAGTTGTAACATTATCACCAGAATTTTCACTATTCCATTCGTAAACATCATTAGGATCTGGTAATTCAGTTTCTATTACTTCACTATAATTATCATCACTAGATGTATAATCTTCATCATATTCATAGCTTAAATCATCATCAACTGCATCACTAGGTACATCAAAGATAACATCATCTTCAACTACTTCCCCTAAAGTATTAGAAGAAACATCTTCACTTATAGTTTCATCTTCATCCCTAACAGCAGGAACATCTATAACTTCATCATAATCATCATCTGTATTTCCATCTGAGATAACTGTTTCTTCTTCCTCTTCATAAACATTCTCATATGAATCTTCACTAGAACTTCCACTATTATTAGAAGAAGTACTATTAGAACTGCTATTTAAAGTAGCATCAGGATCTTGGAAAGCAGGAAGTGATGTATCAACACTACCAGCACTACTAGATGAAGAACTACTACTTGTTGTACCAGAACTTCCTTGATAATAACTAGAACCCCCACTACCTGATGATGTAGAAACCTGATTAGAACTTGCGCTTGTAGTAGCACTAGTAGTTGTAGTTTTCTCATCTTCAGTTGTATCTAAATCTTCATCAATCTCATCAGCATCTATCTCATCATCTATTTCATCATCAATATCATAATCTAAATCTTCATCATCTAATGTCGTTGCAACAACACTACCATTAGCAGTAGGACTACCACTTCTATTAACTAGTTTACTTAAACCAACTCCTCCAGCGATACCAACAGCAATAGCAGTAACACAAGCAACAGCAACCTTAAAGTTTTTAGTACCAGGTAATGGTAACTTATCTATTATAGCAGCTATCTTAGGATGTTTTGCTAAAAAGGAATCTTCATCTATCTCATCATCATCTAAGTCCTCAGCATCATCAGGATCTAGATCAAAATCATCATCTAA
>CAZJKS010000047.1:6378-8965 GCA_964546695.1 uncultured Muribaculaceae bacterium
TCTTGATTAAATGCCTTTTTCTCATCATCGTGAAGATAATTATACATTTTTATTTTAGAGAACACTTCATCAGCATTTTTACAATTTAAATTAAAAGCAAGTGGATTATCAGTTGCCATATTAGAAAGAGTTTTATTAGAATAATTATTCTCTTTAGCATATTGATAAATAATATCAATAATTTCGTCCTTTTCATTAGTGAATTTATACTTATATTCACCACTACTCATATCTTCTATTACATAGCAATATGTATCGTCATAACGATATATACCAATTATTTTCTCCATCTTTATCACCTCTATTTTACATTACCTGTATAAGTATATCCTTGATTTAATAAACTTGTATCATTATAAGTACTCCACTTAGTATCAGTAGAACCACTACTTATTAAAGTTCTTGTTCTAGTACTATAGTAATTAACTGTACCATAAACAGCATTACCATTAGAATCAGTTCCAACTTTTTCTCTTCTTGAATATAGTTGTATTTCTTTTAAACAAGTAGCATCAGTATCACTACATACAATAGCACTATATTTATTTGTATTATAAGCCCAACTACTCCATGAACTCCAACTAGATAAAACAGGAGAAGTTACTTTCTTATATTCATACATTACAGTAGTTTGTTGGGAAGAATTATTACTTGATGAGCTAGTACTACCTGAACTAGTTGTATTAGTATTAGAACTACTACTACTATTTGTACTACCACTATAACTAGAGCTTTGACTTTGACTAGTACTACTACTTGATGTATCACTCTCAGTAATATCTACTTCTTCAGTATCTTCACTCTCATCCTCATCATCTTCACTAGTACTTTCTTTACTACTATCTTCTTCACATATATCATATTCACAATAATCATACTCCCCTACTTTAGTAAGAGTATAATCTTCTTTCTCATCACACTTTAAATTCACTCTTAAAGTATAATCTTCAGTATTTTTAGTCAATCTAATATAACTTTCACTAACATCACAAGCATTACCATTAGAATCAGTAAAAGCCTCTATTAAATTAGAATTAATCATCTCTCTTAAAGTTAACTTACTAACATCACCAACATCTTCTGGTAATTTATCAGTAGTAAAATATAAATAAGCAGCCTCTTCCATAGTCTTTAAATTCTCACTAAATACTTCATCATAAGAAGAACTAACATCACTAGTTTCATTATTTTTTAAAGTAACCTTAGTAATGATAAAAATAATGAGAATCAAGAAAATTATAACTACAATAGCCTTTAATAATATATCTCGAAGTGGAAATCGACCTCTTAAATTTTCTTCAGTATACATTCAAAATCTCCCCCTTTTCCTTAAGTTTGGGCATATTATACCATAATATCTAAGGATTGTCAAATTTTAATCGTACTAAAGTACAACCAGGATTCATAAAATCTAATTTATATTCTAACACTCTTTTGTCTCTTTTTAAATACTCATGAACACTTTTTCTTAAAGTTCCTGTCCCTATTCCATGAATAATAACTAAATATTCACTTTTTAACTTATAACACTCATCTATAAACTCTTTCACTTTGAAAGTAGCATATTCTCTATCCATACCATGTAAATCAATTTTAGGATAACTAGATAGTATCAACTAAATGCCTTCTTTCTAAAACAGCATCAAGTTTTGGCATTGAATAACGTCCTCCCACTCTTAATGTTGATATAGCACCAGTTAAATTAGCAAGCTTACATGTATCCTCTAAAGAATAACCATGTGATATAAAATAGGTAAAAGCCCCATGAAAAATATCACCCGCTCCTGTTGTATCTATTGATTTTACTTTAATACTAGGTATTAGTTTATACTGATCATCTATTTTAGTAAAACATCCCTTATCTTCTAAAGTAATAACTACAGTATTATGAAAATCACTACTTAATTTATCATGAATTTTTATAAGAGAATCTATACTACCATCATAATCTAATTTAGTATAATCAAGAGCAAAGTTCTTAGAACATACTAAATAATCTACATAAGAGCAAAGATTAACAGTACTTTCTTTATAACTACCTGCATCTATTATTTTAATAGCATCTTTATTATTAGCAAGTATCTTCAAACTCATTGCTTCTTCTTCACCATCTACAAGTATTACATCATATTTATTATTATTATCTATACTACATCTAGGAACTTGTTCATCTTTACTAGTTAAAATAGTTCTACTAGCATTAGTAGAATTAGCAAGAATAATACTTAAATCTGTATTATGTCCATCAATTAATTCTAAATATGTAGTATCTAAAGAAACAGTATTAAACTCTGCTTTAAGCATCTTTCCATAATAATCATTACCTACTATCCCTTGAAAACTAACATCACATCCCCATAAAGCTAGCAAATAACCAGCATTACTAGCAGGGCCACCTCCACAGTCTATATGCTCACCAACTCGCTTTTTCGTATTTTCTATAGGATATTCATCTATTCTAAACGTAATATCGTAAGATGCATGTCCTATTGCTAAATATTTCATAGTATCACCGTATATATTATAACAAGTATTTTAAAAAAAATATATAAAAATAAAAGACTATAGTGTAAATTTCTGTTATAAT
>CAZJKS010000048.1:0-8941 GCA_964546695.1 uncultured Muribaculaceae bacterium
CTTGCATAAAACATCACCTTTACAAAAAAATAATCTACAATTATACTAACACATGAGGTGGTATTTTTGAAAGTAGTTCATCCATTAAAACCAATTTATAATAGTGAGTCTAAAGTTTTAATATTAGGAAGTTTTCCTTCTATTAAATCAAGAGAAAATAATTTTTATTATGGACATCCCAAAAATAGATTTTGGTCTACTTTAGGAAAGGTATTTAATGAGGATATTGGAAATTCTAATCAAGATAGAGAAAAGTTTCTTTTAACTCATAAAATTGCTCTTTTCGATGTCGTATATAGTTGTAATATAACAGCATCAAGTGATAATAGTATTAAAGAGGTAATCCCTAATGATATTAAAAGTATTGTTCTTAATAGTAAAATAAAGACTATATTTACAACTGGAACTAAGGCATATAGTTTATATAACAAGTATCTTCTTAAAGATATAGGGATAGAAGCTTTTAAATTACCTTCACCTTCCCCAGCTAATTGTAAAAGAGGTATAGAAGAAGTTTTAGTTAATAGTTATAGTAAAATAAAAGAATACTTAGATTAATTTTAGTCTAAGTATTTTATTTGCCAGTTTCTTCATTTGTTACAGGAAAATCAAGATTATTAAGTAAGTCTTTAATCTTTTCACTGATTTTCTCATTTTTTAACTCTACAATAACTTCCCCAGTATTATAGTTAGCTTCAACATCTTTAACTCCCTCTATCATCTTTAAAGAATTTTTTATTCTATTTTCACATCCTGTACAATGTATATTAGAAACATTATATTTTATTTTCATTATTGATTTCTCCCTTCTTTATATTACAAACAAAAATTATATTAAAAATGTATCTTGTTCGATTGTTTTATCTTAATATATATGTTAGATTATTAACGGAATATCTAGTTGTTTAGGTACTATCCCCCTAACTTATACTAATTTATATAATGTGAAAGGGGAACTGATAATATGAGAAAAACAGAGAAATATTTATGCAATATCATCATATTGCTAATCATCGTAATTATTATCATTCTAATAAAATTAGTACCAACTACTTGAGTCGGTACTTTCTTTTAAAATAACTTTTAGGGAATAGTACCTAACATAGGAAAACTAGGTATTCCCTTTTTTATTTGTATGTAAATTTTCTTTACATATTCATAATATCATAAATATATCTTATTTTCAAGTTCATAAGCTAAAAATCTATACTATCAAGATATTCTCTTGCCACATCTTTAGGATTTTCTCCTAATTTATCTACTCTATAGTTTAACTCACTCATAATATCATTATTTAACTTACTACCAAAACTACTTTTCTGGATACTATTTTAAAGTATCACTTCTAACAAGTGGTATTGCATAATATGTTGGAAAAGCATTTTTATCATCTTCTAAGACAACAAGATTAAATTTCTTTAAAAGCCCATCTACAACATTACTTTCATTATTTATTAAAGCAGTATATCTTGGACTACCATCTATTAAAATAACATCTTTAAATGTAGTCTTCCCACAACCATTTTCTCCTATTAAACAAACAATAGTACCTGTCTATATTTTAAAAGAAATATTAGATAATACATTATTGTTTTTAAATTCTATCATAACTTATCACTTTAATAAAATATTTTACTTTTTATTTCTTTGTCTATATTATTTACAAAATACTTAGCATCTAATATATCTCCTACAGCAAGTCCATAATGAATAGGAATAGCATACTTAGGTTTAATAGAATTAGCAAGCTCTACAGCTTCTTCCCTAGTCATTGTATAAACACCACCTACTGGTAAAAAGATAACATCTGCTTTTATAACTTTTAAATCATCTAAGACATCTGTATCTCCAGCAATATAATAAGTTATATTATTTAAAGTTACAATATAACCAACATAATCTGCGTCTTTAAGATGAAAATCTTTATCTACATTATAAGCAGGTACAGTCATAAAAGATATATTATCTAAGTCATATATATTATTAGACCTTACTTCTAAAGTCTTATAATTATCTAACTTTTCTATAACACTAGATGGCCCTATTATTATAGTTTTTTCATTTACTAAATTATTAATAGAATCTAAATCAAAATGATCCCAATGCGAATGAGTTATAAAAATATAATCGGCATTACTTATTTTTTCTTTAATATTATATGGATCAAAATAAATATTTAAGCCATCACTAATTTTAATACTACTCTGACAATTTATAGAAATATTATCTAAATCTTTAAGCATTTTCCCACTTCCTCTACCTTCTTAATTATATCAACTTCTATAAATATTTGGAATAAAAGTTTAAAAAAAGTTCATATTAAAGATGAAAGGAATGATTTATATGGATGAAAGTTTAGAAATTGTTAATCATATTTATAAAGATAGCGAAATGGCTATTTCTACTTTAACTAAACTAAAGGATGCTTTAGAAAAAAAGGATAACAAGATTAAAGATACTGTTGAAGATATTATTAAAGGTTATGAGCGATATTTTAAAGATGCTAAAAAAATATTAAATAAGAATAACTGTAAAAAAGAAAAAAATGGTATTGTTTCTAAAGTAATGGCTAATATGGGTATAGATAAAGAAGTTAAAGATGATAATAGTGATTCTGCTCTAGCTGATATGCTTATCAAAGGTATATCTATGGGAAGTATTGACTTAGAGAAGAAGCTAGCAAAGTATAAGGAAAAAGAAATAGATGATAAAGTATTAGAGCTTGCTAATAACTTTAAAGATTTTCAAAATGATATAATTGAAAAATTAAAAGAATATTTATAAAAGAAAACTACTGAGCACTTAAGTTCAGCAGTTTTTTAAAGCTTTTGTTAACAAGTAAGGGGTATCTTCTCCTATATCTCCACCTATATTAGAATATTTATCAGTAAAGATAATATCCCCTTGTTCCATCAATTCTCCTGTATTATCAAAATAAATAGCATTACTTGCAGAATCAACAATAGTGTCATTACATTTAGCATAAGCATGAAAATGTCCCCCTACAAAAATATTAGGTATATAACTAACAACAGCATCATACTCTTCATTTTCCTTAACAAACTCTAATGTTCTATCAAAACACTCTCCTACTAGTTTTTTATCAAAGATATATGACGATTTAGTATTTTTAAAGTATTCACTAGCTTTACTTACTCTAATAGTACCAATTTCTGTTTCTAATATTATTTTATTATTTTTATTAATTACTTTATTTACAAAGGGAACATCTTCCATTTTAATTAAAGGACTAGCCCCCAAAACATCATAAATACATTCATTTAATAAGGCATAATAATTACAATTTCTTTGTTTTAACACTAATCTTATATCATCTTTTTGATACTTAGATAATTCTACATAATTATAAAGAAAAGTTTCTACAAAGTTTGATAATTCTTTATAAGGCAAGTTATTAAATTTAGCAAGATACTTAAAATGCATTAACACCTGTTCAACTACTTGTTTATTAGCATTAGCCATTACTTCTTCCCTAAATTCATAATCACCCATAACCTCATCCCCTTTAGTAGCCGTATTATACCATATTTTAACAAAAAAATAAAGTCCTAGTTGGACTTATTCTTAAGTATAAAGTTATATGAATCTTTACACATATCTTCTATCCCATACTCTGCCTTAAAGTCTAATTCTTTATAAGCTTTAGTAGGATCAGCGTAACATACTGCAATATCACCAGGACGTCTATCTACTATTTTATATGGAACTTTAATATTATTTACTTTTTCAAATGTTTTAACTAAATCTAAAACACTATAACCTGTTCCAGTACCCAAGTTATAATACTCTATTCCTTTAAAATTAACACATTTTTCTAAAGCTTTTATATGTCCTTTAGCAAGATCAACGACATGAATATAATCTCTTACTCCTGTACCATCAGGAGTATCATAATCATTACCAAAAACACTTAAAACAGGTAACTCCTTATTTGCTACTCTAACAATATATGGCATTAAATTATTTGGTATACCATTAGGCACCTCCCCCAAAAGTCCACTTTTATGTGCTCCAATTGGATTAAAATATCTAAGTACCATTACCGACAAACTTTTATCTGCTTTAGAAACATCAGCAAGTATTCTCTCTATCATCAGTTTAGTTGTTCCATAAGGATTTGTTGTAGATAGAGGAAAATCTTCTTTAATAGGCAACTCTTTAGGACTACCATAAACAGTAGCACTTGATGAAAAGACAAAATTATGACAAGAATTTTCCTTCATAACTTCTAATAATGTTAGAGTTGAATCTAAATTATTGCGATAATATTTCAAAGGTTCATTAACTGATTCACCTACTGCTTTGTATCCTGCAAAATGAATAACAGCATCTATTTTATTTTCTTTAAACGCAACTCTAACCTTTTCTTTATCACAGACATCTATCTCATAAAACTTAGGCCTTTTAGAAGTTATTTCTTCAATTTTATCTAAAACATCAATACTAGAATTAGATAAGTTGTCTATAATAACAACTTCATAATTTGCATCTAATAATTCTACACAAGTATGACTTCCAATAAAACCTAGTCCTCCTGTTACTAATATTTTCACTTTATCATCCTCCTCATATAATTATGATATCACACATATAATATCTTAGAGAAGAAAATTTTCAAAATTTACTTGACGAAGCTAAAAAACAGTGATAATATAATATCAGTTTTAAAAAGACCTATGTAGTTTGCGCTCGTAGCTCAGTTGGATAGAGCGTTTGGCTACGAACCAAAAGGTCAGGGGTTCGAATCCCTTCGAGCGCACCACTATCGGGAAGTGGCTCAACTTGGTAGAGCACTTGGTTTGGGACCAAGGGGTTGCAGGTTCAAATCCTGTCTTCCCGACCATTTAAATAATTAACTCTCTTAACGAGAGTTTTTTTATACTAAAAAAAGAATATTTCTATTCTTTCTCTACTTGAAACTCACTATTTAAAACAGCATAACCCTGTGGAAAATAATTCATAACCGTCCAAAAAGAAACACCACCTAAATTATATTTTGTTACAAGCTCTAACTTAGCTTTTATACTTCTAGCATCTTCAAACCAAACTATGTGTAAAGCACCACTTTCATCTTTATAATAAAAATAAGGAGCCTGCGATACTGTATCATACTGTATTTCTACACCTTTTTCTACAGCAAGAGAAATGGCATTAGTATTAGATATTGACTTAGCAGCTCTTCCCTGTTCATAAGGTAGAGTAAAATCATAGCCATAATTTGGTATACCCATTAAAATCTTTTTACTAGGTATTTCCGTAACAGCATATTCTATTACTCTTTCCACTTGATTAATAGGTGCTACAGCCATAGGAGGACCATATGTATATCCCCATTCATAAGTCATTAAAATTACATGATCAACTAATTTCCCATGAGTATTATAATCATGTGCCTCATACAAAGTACCTACTTGATCAGCCCTTACTTTAGGAGCAAGAGCAGTTGTAACAATAAAATCTTCTTCATGAAGTTTTTCTACTACTTTTTCTAAAAAACTATTATAAAGTTCCCTATCAGCAGGATACACATATTCAAAATCAATATCAACACCAGCATATCCTTTATTTTTTAAAATAGTTAATAGGTTAGAAATTAATATATCTTGAACTGTCTTTCTAGATAAAATATCATGAGCAAGTTCACTATCAAACCTTCCTGTTCCTCCTATATTAGTCATAACTAACATAGGTAAAGTATTATTATCTATAGCAGTTCTTATTACTCTATTATCATTTATAGCAGTTAAATTACCATTACTAGTTACTTGATAACTAAAAATACTCAAAAATGTTAAGCTAGGTAGTGTTAAAGCAAGAGTCGTATCACTAATAGTAGGATAAGCATAACCATTTACTAAAATACTAGGTAAAACTTCATTAGGTATTACTAAAGCTTGCCCTATCATTAAACGATTTATATCAGATAAACTATTTAAATCTACTATATCTTTAACTGTTACTCCAAATTTCCTAGCAATAGCATATAAGGTATCACCCTTTTGTACAATATAAATAGTCAAAGTATCAACTCCTTACTTTAACTATATTACCCAATCAATAGTATTATGCCTTTTTCTCTTCTAAATTCTTAGTAGACTTTATATGATTACCTATTATATCAGAAACATCTAATATAGTAATGAAAGCACTCTCATCCATTTCCTCAGCTATTTTCTTAAGCTCAAAAACTTCTATTCTCGTTAAGACACAATACATTACAGCTTTATCCCCTGACAAAAGACCTTTACCTTCTATTTTAGTTACTGTTCTTCCTAACCTCTTATAGATTTCTTTAGCCATATCTGTCTCTTTATTTGTTACTATTAAAGCAGCTTTTGCCTGTTCTAAACCTTCTGAAACTAAATCTATTACTTTAAAAGTTATAAAGTAAGTTAAAACAGAATATAAGGCTCTATCAATCCCAAAAGTAAGAGCAGCAATGCTATAAATAACAAAGTTAAATATCATTACAATTTGCCCTACTGATAAAGAAGTTTTCTTACTTATAACAAGAGCGACTGATTCTGTTCCATCAACACAAGCACCAAATCTTATAACTAGCCCTACACTAATTCCTAATAAAACGCCTCCAAAAATTGTCGCTAGTAATATTTCATCAGTAACTTCATGAAAATTTTCAAAAAAGTTAAGTGCTAGAGAAAAAGTTAACATACTAAAAATTGTCCTAATTAAAAAACTTTTTCCTAAATTACGATAACCAACATAGACAAAAGGAATATTAATAATTATAACAAGTATACTCATAGGTACAGAAAACACTTTAGACACAATAATAGAAATACCAGTAACTCCCCCATCTAAAATATTATTAGGAATTAAAAATGTATCTAATGAGTATGCTGCTAATATAGCCGCTAGCATAATAATTATATAAGATAAAACTATTTTTACTTTCTTATTTCTTATCTTTAACATATTTCTATCTCCTCTAATTATATTATATAACTTATGTCAAATATTTTGTATTTTTTAAATAATAATTGTATAATTAGATTATAGGAGGCCATTATGAATAATTTAATTATTAGAAAGTATAACAATGATGACTTTATTGAAGTTTTAACTTTATTAAAAAGTCATTTTAATATCAAAGAACATATTAAAAGTTTAATTGATAATGATATAAGTTATGGAATAGTAGCAGTTACTAATCAAAAAATAGTTGGTTATATAAGAGTAGATAAATTAAAAGATATAGGTAGAGATTGTCTTTATTATATTTTAAATTATGTATGTGTAGATAGTAATTATCAGAACATGAATATTGCTACTACTATGTTAAATTATATTTTTGATAATGCCAAAAAAGATAAAGTTAAATATATTGAACTTACTTCTAAACCAATAAGAGAAATTGCTAATCATCTTTATTTAAAGAATGGTTTTATTATTAGAGATACTAATGTATTTAGAAAAGAGATTTAAAAGGTGAACACTTATGAGTGAAAATAGAAAATTAAATATGATTTTAAAATATATGGGTAACGAAAAATTAACAGAAATTAATGAATTTGTAGATGAAGTTTCAAAAAGAAATTTTATAGAATTTACAAATGATTTAGAAGTTGAGACATTTTTTATAGACTATTTAGCTGATATTTATAATAACTATTCCATAGAAGAAATTAATAATATTAGGAGCTATTCAGGTATATCTTTTAAAGATATTAATACTATTTTACGTGGTTTTTGGAGTTATGAAGATAGTGGAATATTAACCGAAGAAAAGAAAGAAAATGCTATAAATCTTGCAAATAATTTAAGTAAAAGTATTGAAAAATTAAACAGTCTTTCTTTTAATATTAAAACTTATCGTGGAACTTCTTTGAATAGTTTTAAAGCTTATGGTATTACCTCATTAAATGATTTAGAAACTCTTAAGGGAAAATATTATTTTGAAAGTGGTTTTACTAGTACATCTTTATTAAGAAATAAAAGTTTTTTTAATAAAAATTTAGAATATCATGAAACTTGTAATATAGAAATTGAATATTTAATACCAGAAGAATCTAATGATGGCTTACCATTAATCACAGATGAACTAAGCTACTCTAAAACACAAAATGAATATTTAATTAACAAAGGTAATCTTTCAAAGATTATTGATGTAAAAATTAGCCAAGATGGAAAATTGGCTTATATAAAAGCAGTACTTATTCCAGAGAAAATGTGGAATATCTCATTTAATAAAGAAAATGAACTAAACTCATCCAAGACAATCTAAATAATGTATAAATATTACTTATTAATATATTCTAAAAGACTATTAAAATTAGCAATAATATATCTTTGAGCATTTATATCATAAAGCACTATATCATATTCTTTAAATTGCAAAGAAACATGATTAACAGATAAACCTATCTTTAATCCTTTTTCTGTTGGTCTTTTATATTTATGATTATCACTTTCTACTATCTTTAAAATATCCATACTAATAAGCCAATTACATACTTGACTCGTTTTTAAATTAGTAACTAAAGAATTAGTATTTAAATTATTAATTTTACTTACTATTCTACTAATAGATAATTTCTCATCTATATATTCATATTTAGTTAAATCTTCAGGAGTTATAGTAAATGGTAATAATTTATTTTTACTAACTTTATTATCACTTATAACTTCTTTTAAAATATTATTAACATAAAATAAACATCTTGATATTTTAATATTATTTACCATGTCATTATTTGTAGCAAATTCTCCTGTTACAGGATTTATTCCATTAGCCATTTTATAGATATACTCTTGAGCACGGTTTAATAATTCTAAATCCATCTAAGCCATCTCCTTTTTTCGCTATATTATAATATAAATTACTTTAAATGTCTATATTTTAATAATAAAAACTTACAATCCTTAAAGGCTTGTAAGTTAATTTCATTTGGAGCGGATG